>JAGWUU010000044.1 GCA_028868335.1 Sphingomonadales bacterium
CCCGAGTTCCAGCGGATGATCGAGGCCGGGACCAGCAAGCCCGCGCCGTTCGAGGTGGTGGTGGTCCATTCGTTCTCCCGGTTCTTTCGCGATCACTTCGAGCTGGAGTTCTACGTCCGCAAGCTCGCCAAGAACGGGGTCCGCCTGGTCTCGATCACCCAGGAGATGGGCGACGATCCGATGCACGTGATGATGCGTCAGATCATGGCGCTGTTTGACGAGTACCAGTCCAAGGAAAACGCCAAGCATGTGATCCGCGCCTTGAAGGAGAACGCCCGGCAGGGGTTCTGGAACGGCTCGCTGCCCCCGATCGGCTACCGCACCGTCGCCGCCGAGCAGCGCGGGGCCAAGGTCAAGAAGAAGCTCGAGATCGACCCGCTCCATGCCGATACCGTGCGGCTCATTTACAAGCTGGCACTGGAGGGCGACGGCACCACCGGGCAGATGGGGGTCAAGAACATTGTCTCCTACCTCAATGCCCGCCGCATCTTCACCCGCGACGGCGGGCGCTGGGGGATCGGGCAGGTCCACCGCATTCTCACGCGCCGCACCTACCGGGGCGAGCACGAGTTCAACAAGCGGACCAAGACCAAGCAGCTCAAACCCGTCAGCGAGATCGTGACCGTGCCGGTTCCCCCGCTGATCGACCCCGAGACCTTCGATGCGGTGCAGCGGCTGCTCAAGGCCCGCAACCCCAAGGTCATGCCCGCGCGCGTCATCTCCGGCCCGACCCTGCTCACCGGTCTCATCCACTGCGCCAAGTGCGGCGGGGCCATGACCATCCGCACCGGCAAGGGCGGGCGCTACCGCTACTACGCCTGCTCGACCAGGGCGCGGCAGGGTTCGACCGCCTGTTCGGGCATGGCGGTGCCGATGGAAAAGCTCGACGAACTGGTCGTCACCCATCTGGAACAGCGCCTGCTCAGCCCCGAGCGCCTCGAGACCATTCTCGCTGCTGTCCTCGACCGGCGGCAGGAGCAGGGCGAGCGCCGCCGCGAGCACATCTCCGAGCTCAATCGCCGTGCCGCCGAGACCGAACTGCGTCTCAAGCGGCTTTACGACGCGATCGAGGCCGGGGTCGCCGACATCGCCGACCCCGCGCTCAGGGACCGGATCAATGGGCTCAAGGCGCTGCGCGACCAGGCCCGGATCGATGCCGACCGCGCCCAGGCCGCGCTCGACAGTTCCGGCAGCAAGGCAATCACCCCGCAAATGGTCCGCACCTTCGCCAAAGCCGCGCGCCAGCGCATCCACCTCGAAGGCGGCGGCTACCGCCGCGATCATCTGCGCGCGCTCGCCCAGAGGGTCGAGGTCGCCGAAGGCGAGGTCCGGATAATGGGATCGAAGTCCCGGCTACTCCAGACGCTTGTCGGCAAACCCGGCGCAAGCGCGGTGCCCATTCAAGGGCTGAAGTGGCGGAGCGGGAGGGATTCGAACCCTCGATACGCTTTTGACGTATACTCACTTTCCAGGCGAGCGCCTTCGACCACTCGGCCACCGCTCCGCATGCACTGGGATGACGCGCCCTAGCGGCAAGGCGGGGGTTTCGCAAGCGTGGGCGCTCTGCCACGGTGCGGGGATGGAACGTACTTTCGGAACAGCGCCCGACACTGCCGAGATCGAGGCCCTTGCGCGGGCCGCGCTCGCCCGCATCCCTGGGGAATTCCGCGCCCATCTGGGCGACGTGGTGTTGCGGGTCGAGGACTTTGCCGACGAGGAAACGCTGGCGGCGCTGGGGATCGATGATCCCTTCGCGCTTACCGGGCTCTACGAAGGCGTGCCGCTTGGCGACAAGTTCGGCGCCGCCAGCGGCACCATGCCCGATCGCATCCGGCTGTTTCGCGCGGCCATCCTCGACGAGTGGATCGCGCGGGGTGATGAGAGCCTTGAGCACCTGGTCGCCCATGTGCTGATCCACGAGGTCGGGCATCACTTCGGACTGTCCGACGCGGACATCGACGCGCTCGAGGCAGGTGCCTAGACCTGCGGTGAAGTCGCTGGCACAACACGGACCATGCGCTTTCCTCTCCTCGTCGCCGCCCTCATCGCTGCACCGCTCGCCGCGCAATTGCCGCCACCCAAGCCCGACGACGCGCCCTCGCCCGCCGAGATCGTGGCCAAGGCACCCAAGACCGACTGGCATGCGATCGATGCCAGGGACCTTGTGGTGATGGACCTTGCCCCCGATGCCAAGGGCCACCCGCGGCGGGTGGTGATCCAGCTTATCCCCGCGCCGTTCAGCCAGGGGTGGGTGGGCAACATTCGCAAGCTCGCCGCGGCGCACTGGTGGGACGGGCTGGCGGTGGTGCGGGTGCAGGACAACTACGTCACCCAGTGGGGTGATCCCGATGGGGAAGACAAGGCCAAGGCGAAAAAGCTACCTGAGGGCTTGGTTGTAGTGCCGCAGAGTGAGTACCAGATCCGCTTTGATCGATTCGAAGAAGATCTGATCCGAAGAGAGCCTAAGGTTAAGAAGTTGGATCTCACCAAGATATATTTGGATCCGTATGGCCGAAGCTTGTTTCTCTTCGGTTGGCCGTATTCAATAAAGAGTCCAATCCCTGACGTCCCTGTGAATCAAACGCTAGCCCCCGTCCACTGTTACGGCATGGTCGGCGTGGGCCGCGACATGCCGCCCAATACCGGGACCGGGGCAGAGCTCTACACTGTGATCGGCCAGGCCCCGCGCCAGCTTGACCGCAACATCGCGCTGGTCGGGCGGATCATCGAGGGCATGGAATTCATGTCCAGCCTGCCGCGCGGGCATGGCGAGCTGGGGTTCTATGACCTTGCCAAGGGTGACGAGCGGGTGCCGATCCTGTCGGTCCGCCTCGCCGCCGAAGTGCCGAACCTGCCCGCCTACGAATATCTCTCAACCGAAAGCGCCAGCTTCGCCAGGTACGCCGACGCGCGGGCCAACCGGCGCGATCCGTTCTACATTCGCCCGGCCGGCGGGGCCGAGGTGTGCAACGTGCCGGTGCCGGTGCGGCGGGCGAAGTAGTGGAACACCTCCTTCACACCGGAACCTTGTGGCGCTGGACCGGCGGGAATGGCGGGTCGTGGCACTTCATCACCATCGACGGCGAAGCGGGCGATGCTCTGAGCGGCACCGCGCTGATGCGGCGGCTGGAGAAGTCGATCGGCGGGTTCGGCTCGCTCAAGGTCAGGGCGCGGATTGGCGACAGCACCTTTGCCACCTCGGTCTTTCCATCAAAGGAGCTGGGCTGGATCCTTCCAGTCAAGGCTTCGGTCCGCAAGGCAGAGGGGATCGGCGAGGGCGACACGATCGAGGTGACGCTGGCGGTGTGACCTGTCCGGCATCGGCATCAGATAACATCTTTTAATTTCAGAACGATGTGCGTCGTCCGGCGTCTTTGGGCTGGGCCGCAAGGTGACACCCTGTCGCCTTGCTTTCCCCTGTGTTGTCAGGGACATGGCGCGCATAAGGTGACATATCTGCATTTTCGGGCGTCAGCATCGGGCTGAGCGGTTCAAGGAGCGCGCCGGACCGGGCCGACGCGGCCGACAATCGCAGCATGGCCCGCTGTAGGAAACCGCTTTGTCACGCCGCACAGGCGCGCGTCAGGCCTGCGATGGCGACACCGGTTGCGCGATCAGTTCGATGCGGTTGCCGAACGGATCGTCGACGAAGCCGCGCACCACTCCGGCGAGTTCATCGTCATGGCGCACGGCGTGGCCGCTCGCCTCCAGCCGCGCGCAAAGCCCGGCATAGTCGGCTACGACCAGCGCGGGATGCGCCTTCCTGGCGGGGCGGAAATCAGCCTCGGCGCCTAGATGCAGCCGCACTGCCCCGGTTTCGAACCAGCACCCGCCGCGCGCCGCCAGCGGCATCGGCTTGGGCACCTCGGGAATGCCCAGCAATCCGGCGTAGAACGCCCGCGCCGCGTCCTCCGCGCCGATCGGCATGGCAAGCTGGACATGATCGATGGCGATGACGGTCATTGGCTGCTTGTCCCTGCCCTGCTTCGCATGCGCTTTCGCAACCGGGGTTGAGTTGTTGTTTGCTCTGCTTCGGCTTCGCCTCCGCAACCGCGGGTTCTGTTATTGCCTGCTCTGCTTCAGCTTCGCTTCCGCAACCGCGGGTTTGCTCTGCTTCGGCCACGCCTCCGCAACCGCGGGTTTGCTCTGCTTCGGCTTCGCCTCCGCAACCGCTAAACCCGGTCGGCCTGCGCCACCGCATCGCTCGCCCGCAGCGCCGAGACGATCCGGGTGAGGTGCGCAAGGTCGGACACCTCGAGATCGATCTCATAGGTGCCGAACAGTTCGTCGCGGCTGGTGTTTTCAAGGTGGATGATGTTGGCACGGTTGCCCGCGAAGATGCCGGTCGCTTCGGCCAGGGTGCCGGGACGGTTGTGCAGCACCACGCGGACGCGGCCGACCGCGCCGGTGGTGCGTTCGCCCCATGACAGGTCGAGCCAGTCTGCATCGACGCCGCTGGCGAGCGTCATGCAGTCGATCGCGTGGACTTCCACCCCCTTGCCCGGCATGCGAATGCCAACGATGCGGTCGCCCGGCACCGGATGGCAGCACGCGCCGAGATGGAAGGCAACGCCCGGCGTAAGGCCGCGGATCGAGATCGCGCGTTCCTGGCGCGGCCAGCGTTCGGGTTCGGGCAGGTCCTTGGCGCTGCCGGGGACGAGGGCTTCCATCACCTGGCGGTCATCAAGCTTGGCCGAGCCGATCGCCACCATCAGCTCTTCCTCGCTGGCCAGTTCCAGCCGCTTGACGGCGTCCTTCACCGCTTTCTTGCCGATCTTGCTGGGGAGGCGTTCGGCGATTTCGTCGAACAGCATCCGTCCGATCGCGGCGACTTCCTGCTTTTCCTTCTGGCGCACGGCGCGGCGGATCGCGGCGCGGGCCTTGCCGGTGACGACAAAGCCAAGCCACGAAAGCTGGGGCGAGGCGTTGCGGCTCTTGATGATTTCCACCACGTCGCCGTTGCCGAGCGGGGTGCGCAGCGGCATGTGCCGCCCATTGATCTTGGCGCCGACCGCCAGGCTGCCAAGATCGGAATGGACCGCATAGGCGAAGTCGATCGGGGTCGATCCCTTGGGCAGTTGCAGCAATTGTCCCTTGGGGGTGAAGGCGAAGATCCGGTCCTGGTAGATCGCCAGCTTGGTATGCTCGAGCAGTTCCTCGGCATCGTGGCTGGCATCGACGATCTCGATCAGGTCGCGCAGCCAGCCGACCTGCCCGTCAGGCCGCTCGTGCTGCTTGTAGGCCCAGTGCGCGGCGAGGCCGAACTCGTTGGTGTGGTGCATTTCCTGGGTGCGGATCTGCACCTCCATCCGCATCGAATTCTCGAAGATCAGCGCGGTGTGGAGCGAGCGGTAGCCGTTCGACTTGGGGGTCGAGATATAGTCCTTGAAGCGCCCCGGAATCATCTGCCAGGTCTGGTGCAGCACCCCCAGCGCGCGGTAGCAGTCCTCAACCGTTTCGGTCAGCACGCGAAAGGCCATGATGTCGGTGATCTGTTCGAAGGAAACGTGGCGTTCGGCCATCTTCTTCCAGATCGAATAGGGGTGCTTCTCGCGCCCTGAAACCTCCACCTTGAGGCCCGCTTCGGCCAGCGCCTGCTTGATCGACAGCGCGATCGCGTCGACCTGCCCGCCCTCGCTGCTGCGGATCTGCGCCAGCCGCCCGGTGATCGTGGCATAGGCCTCGGGCTCAAGCTGCTCGAAGGCGAGCAACTGCATTTCGCGCATGTATTCGTACATGCCCACCCGCTCGGCCAGGGGGGCATAGATATCCATCGTTTCGTGGGCGATGCGGCGGCGCTTCTCCTCGCTCCTGATGAAGTGCAGCGTGCGCATGTTGTGAAGCCGGTCGGCCAGCTTGACCAGCAGGACGCGGATGTCCTCGCTCATCGCCAGGAAGAACTTGCGCAGGTTCTCCGCCGCGCGTTCCGTCTCACCCATCGCCTCGATCTTCGACAGCTTGGTCACGCCATCGACCAGACGGGCGACGTCGGGGCCGAACAGCTTCTCGATATCGGCGATCGTGGCGAGCGTATCCTCGACCGTATCGTGGAGCAGAGCCGTCACGATCGTTTCCTGGTCGAGCTGCAACTCGGTCATCAGGCCCGCCACTTCTACCGGGTGGCTGAAGTAGGGATCGCCGCTGGCCCGCTTCTGGCTGCCATGCTTCTGCACCGTATAGACATAGGCGCGGTTGAGCATGGCCTCGTCCGCCTCGGGCTCATAGGCAAGGACACGTTCGACGAGTTCGTACTGGCGCAGCATCGCCGACTAGATGGGCGAAGAGGCCCGGCGCGGGCAAGCGCTTTTGCACGCCGCGGAAATTGGGTGGGGCCGTTCACCGCCCGGCCCCGTCCCCGTCCGGTTCAGCCGACCGCCGCTGCGGCCTCCGCGATGAAGGCTGCCACCGCCTCGGGCTGCGATGCCAGCGAGGCGTGGCTGGCGGGAAGGTTGATGATCTTGCGCGGGTTCATCCGCGCCGACATCATCCGCTGGTTTTCAGGATTGATCATCCGGTCGTTGTCGGAAATCTGATACCAGCACGGCTTGGCCCGCCAGGCCGGTGCGGTGATCGCATCGCCAAAGGTGCTGGCAAGCGGCGCCTTCTGCGTCACTGCCATGACCAGCCCTTCATCGGCGGTCAGGTCGGGGCAGAAATTGGCGTGAAAGGCATCCTGCCTGATCCACAGATAACCGTCCGAATCCGGGGCGAGGCTGTCGATCCCGGCGGGCGGCAGGGCCTGCGAGATGCTGCCCGGGCTTTCACCGGCATCGGGCGCGAAGGCGGCAATATAGACCAGCCCGGCGACGTTGGGCATATCGCCCATCTCGGTGATCACCGCCCCGCCATAGCTGTGGCCAACCAGCAGGACCGGACCGGCGCATTGCGCAACCATCTGACGGGTGCGCCCGGCATCGTCGCCCAGCGAGGTAAGCGGGTTTTCGACCGCGTAGAGGTTGGCAAAGCCCTTGTCGCGAAGCAGCGGGATGACCTTTGCCCAGTGCCCGCTGTTACCCCAGAAACCGTGTACGAGGACGATAGAAAGATCGTTTGCCATAAATATGCCCTTTCCCAAGCATCGTCACATCGCGATGACGGGCTTCCTAACACGGCGGGCGGGGAATTGTTCCGAAAATCAGGCCTTGGGGTCAGGACCCAGGCAAGCGACGCCTCAACTCCAGGTCGCCTCGGGCGGCAGGCTCATCAGGATCGCATCGACATTGCCGCCGGTCTTGAGGCCGAACAGCGTGCCGCGATCATAGACCAGGTTGAATTCGGCATAGCGCCCGCGCCATTCAAGCTGGGTGCGCTTGTCCTGCGGGGTGAAGGCCGTGCCCATGCGACGGCGGACGAGGGTGGGGAAAACGTGGAGAAAAGCCTCGCCCACGTCGCGGGTGAAGGCGAAATTGTCCTCGAACCTGTCGGCATCCGGGCATTCGAGATGATCGTAGAAGATCCCGCCGACCCCGCGGTGGACTCCGCGATGGGGGATGAAGAAATAGTCGTCCGCCCACTTTTTGAAGCGGTCGTAATAGGCCGGATCGTGTGCATCGCAGGCCGCCTGGAAGGCAGCGTGGAACGCGGCGGTGTCCTCGGCATAGGGGATCGGGGGGTTGAGATCGCCGCCGCCGCCGAACCACGCCTTGGTGGTCGTCAGGAAGCGGGTGTTCATGTGGACCGCGGGAACATGCGGGTTGGCCATGTGCGCGACCAGGCTGATCCCGGTCGCAGTGAAGCCGGGATCATCCTCCGATGCGCCGTTGATACTTGCGGCAAAACCGGGGGCGAACGTGCCGTGGACGGTCGAGACGTTGACGCCGACCTTCTCGAACACCTTGCCCTTCATCAGCCCGCGCGTCCCGCCGCCGGGATCGGAATTGCCCGCCTCCTCGCGGTTCCAGCTCTGGAAGTCGAACTTCGCGGCGCTCCCCGCCTCGGCCTCGATCGTTTCGAATTCGGCGCAGATGCGATCGCGCAGGCTTTCGAACCAGAGGCGGGCGCGTTGTGTGGCGGAAGTCCAGTCGGTCATCCGGGGCGCTTGCCAAAAGCCGGGGGCTGCGGCAAGAAAAAGCATGGTTCCCTTTTCGTTCGCAGGTGAGGACTTTGCCCTGGTAGGCCAGCGCGCGCTCTACTGGCCGCGCGAGCGGGCGCTGCTGGTGGCCGACCTGCATTTGGAAAAGGCCAGCTTCTTCGCGCGCCATGGCCAGATGCTGCCTCCCTATGACAGCCGCGAAACGCTGGAGCGGGTGGCCGACGCGATCGGCCAGACGGGCGCGCGACGGGTCTATTGCCTGGGCGACAATTTCCACGACACCGGCGGCGCGCAGCGGCTGGAACCCCATGCGGCGGGAATGCTCGACGCGCTGACCCGCGCGGTCGACTGGGTATGGATCGCGGGCAACCATGATCGCGGCGCGATTCCGGGTGGCACCGCGCTCGGCGAACTGGCGCTTTCCGGGCTGGTGCTGCGGCATGAGGCCGTGCCCGGAGAAACGCGCGCCGAACTGTCGGGCCACTTCCATCCGCGCCTGCGCGTTTCGGCACGCGGGCGGACCGTTGCCCGTCCGTGCTGGGTGGCGGGCGAGCGCAAGCTGATTCTTCCCGCGTTCGGAACCCTGACCGGCGGCATGGACGCGGCGGACCCGGCGATCATCGCCGCGATGCAGCCCGCGCGGGTGATCGATGCGCTGGTTCCGGCTGGCGGAAAGCTGGCCCGTTTCCCCGTGTGGCGGAACGCAGCCTAAACACTTTCCCCCGCCGCCGATTCGGATTATGGAGCCGCGCACAAGACCGTCTCAGGAGATTCCGACATAGCACCCCCACCCCGGCGCATGATGACGCCCCCCGTGAAGAGCGGGCCACGCTACAACAACATGATCACGTCCGACAAAGTTCGCGTCATTGACGAGAGCGGCGAAAACATCGGCGTGATGTACACCCGCGAAGCGATTGAACAGGCAGCGGAAGTCGGCCTCGACCTGGTCGAAGTGTCGCCCAACGCCGATCCGCCGGTGTGCAAGTTCCTCGATGTCGGCAAGTACCGGTACGAGGCGCAGAAAAAGGCCAACGCCGCGCGCAAGACGCAGAAGACGCAGGAGATCAAGGAGATCAAGATGCGTCCGAACATCGACGATCACGACTATGACGTGAAGATGCGCGCGATTCACAAGTTCATCGGCGAAGGCGACAAGGTCAAGGTGACCCTGCGCTTCCGCGGTCGCGAACTGTCGCACCAGCAGCTTGGCATGAACCTGCTCCGGCGCGTACAGGAAGACACCGCCGAGGACGCCAAGATCGAGGCCTATCCCCGCATGGAAGGCCGCCAGATGCTGATGGTGCTTTCACCGAAGTAGCTGACGGCGGCTCTGGCCCGATCGAGGGTCAGGCCGCCAGGCTGGTCTGCCACCGCTGAATTCGAGAATTCCTGCGGCGGCAGACTATTGCATTGCCGCGCGTCAAGCCGTGGCGCTGGCCCGCTTCATCAGTGCGCCCAGCACCACCGCGACCAGCACGAGGGCCGGAACATCGCCCATCAGATGCCCTCCCTGCATCGGGGTGCGCAGCGATTCCCATGCCATGATCACGGCATGGACCAGGCTGGACCATACGGTGAACCAGATCAGCGAGGCGTTGCGCAGCGGATCGCTCGCCGCCCTGATCAGGAATATCCCAAGCGTGGCATAGACCCCGACGATCATCATGTAATAGTCGTTCGATGCCGGGCTGCCTTCATGCCAGGCCCAGCCCGAAGGCCAGATCATCGCGAGCGGATAAATCAGACAGAACACGACGCCGAACAGGCGCAAGGCCAGCGATAGCTGGTTGGTTGTGGTCATCATTTCTCTCCCCAGACGTGTGAATTCAGGGGCGACCCGCGCACGGGATAGACCGATCCGGTTTCAACGGCAACCACCTTGCCTTGGCGGCCTTGCTGCCCTATCCCGATCCCGGCCAGACGGAGACGCGTTCCTGCGGAGGTTAGGAACCCCGGCCACTGGCAGATTCTTCAGCTCCCGCCTTCCTGGGGGCGTTCACGCAGGAAGGACCCGCCATGGCCGCGGACGATACGCCGACTCCCGCTCGCAAGCCCAAGCCCGCCGTCACCGCGCTGGGCAACCATACGCTTTCGCCGACCACGCTGATGATGGGCTACGGCTATGATCCGATGCTGTCCGAAGGCAGCCTCAAGGCCCCGATCTTCCTCACCAGCACCTTCGCCTTTCCCAGCGCGGCGGACGGCAAGCGATTCTTCGAAGGGATCACCGGCAAGCGCCCCGGCGGCACCGACGGGCTGGTCTATTCGCGCTTCAACGGCCCCAACCAGCAGATCCTCGAAGGCCGCCTTGCGGTGTGGGACGGCGCGGAAGAGGCGCTGTGCTTTTCCAGCGGGATGACCGCGATCTGCGTGCTGTTCCTGGCCCTGTGCTCGGCGGGCGACGTGATCGTTCATTCCGGCCCACTCTACGCGGCGAGCGAAGGCTTCGTCGCCCGGACGCTGAGCCGGTTCGGCGTCACCTACGTCGATTTCCCCGCCGGGGCGAGCCGCGCGGAGCTTGACGAAGTGCTGGCCCGCGCCAAGGCCAAGGCGGAGAGCCAGGGCGGCAAGGTGGCGATGATCTACCTCGAAAGCCCGGCCAACCCGACCAACGCGCTTGTCGATGTCGAGGCGGTGCGGGATGCCCGCGATGCGACGCTGGGATCGGACTGCCCGATCGCGATCGACAACACCTTCCTCGGACCACTGTGGTCGCGCCCGCTCGACCATGGCGCGGACATCGTCGTCTATTCGCTGACCAAGTACGTTGGCGGTCATTCCGACCTCGTCGCGGGCAGCGTCGCGGGGGCGAAGAAGTGGATGACGCCGGTGCGGATGCTGCGCAACACCATGGGCGGGATCGCCGATCCGCACACCGCCTGGATGCTGCTGCGCAGCCTGGAAACGGTGGAGCTGCGCATGGACCGTGCGGGCGAGAATGCGGCGCGGGTCTGCGCCTGGCTCGCCGCCCATCCGAAAGTCGAAGGGCTGGGCTATCTGGGCATGATCGCCGATCCGCGCCAGCAGGACATCTTCGATCGTCATTGCACCGGCGCGGGCAGCACCTTTTCGCTGTTCATCAAGGGCGGCGAGGCGGAGAGCTTCCGTTTCCTCGACGCGCTGAAGATCGCCAAGCTCGCGGTCAGCCTGGGCGGCACCGAAACGCTCGCCAGCCACCCGGCGAGCATGACGCACCTCTCGGTTCCCGACGAACGCAAGGCGGCGCTGGGCATCACCGACAATCTGGTGCGCGTATCGATCGGCATCGAGAACGCCGACGACCTGATCGCAGACTTCGAGCAGGCCCTGGCGGCGGTGTGATGGGACTTGCGGGGCGGGGCGGTTTCTGCTCTGCCCCACCGAAAGGGAAGCGCCGGGAGTTGCCGCGTCCATGTCGGAAGAACCGCACGACAAACTGGTGCCCGAGGGGCTCGAGGACGAGCCGACCCGTTCGGGCCTGAAGAAGTTGACCGAGGGCGAGTGGGCCGGCTGGTATCATTACGAGCCGTCCGACGCCTTCGAGGATCACGCCGGCCCGTTCTATTGCAAGCCCGAACGGCGCAAGATGATCTGCGGGTTCCTGCCCGATGCGAAGAACTGCAACGCCGGCGGTAATGTCCACGGCGGGGCGATGATGACCTTTGCCGACTATGCCCTGTTCATGGTCGCGGGCGGAATGAACAACGACGTTCACGGCGTCACCGTTACCTGCAACTGCGAATTCGTGAACGCCGCGGTTCCGGGCAAGCTGCTGATCGCGCGGGGCGAGGTGATCCGCTCGGGGCTGACCATGGTTTTCGCGCGCGGGATCATCTACGATGGCGAGCGCCCGGTGATGGCCTTTTCGGGCTCGATCAAGCGCCTGCCGGGAAGGGATCGTGGTTAGGGGATCGTGCTGAGCGCCTGAACCACCCCCGCCCAACCCTGAGCATGTCGAACGACGAGTGCGACAGTCGTGCGAGAGGCGCGCCATTGAAGCGCATCGGAATTCCGGCACGCCGCCCCTGCCCCGGCTACCCCTTCCACTCCCTGCGTTCCTCGGCGGCGCGCAAGACTTCGTAAGCCAGTTGCAGCGCCTGAAAGGCCTTGGCCGCCTCGGCATCGCCCGGCTTGACGTCGGGGTGGACTTCCTTGGCCCGGTTGCGCCAGGCCTTCCGGATCTCGTCAAAATCTGCGTCGGGCTCCAGCCCGAGCAGGTCGAGCGCGCGCAGTTCGTCGCGGCTGCGCGTGCCGTCTCCCGACGTCGCCCAGCCATAGTGCGCGCTTTCGCGGAAGCCCTCGTGCGTCTGGCGCTCCGACGCTTCGCGCTCTGCCGCTTCCTCGGCGTCGAGTCCGGCGAAATAGTCCCACCCGGCGTTGTATTCGGCGGCATGGCGCTGGCAGAACATCCACCGTTCGGGGCTGTTCGGGCTTTTCGGCGCGGGGCAGTTGCCCGCTTCCGTGCAGCCGTGACGGTCGCACAACCGGATCGTCGCCGCCTCGCGCGCGCCTTCATAGCCACCCCAGCGCGGGAAGCCCCAGTTGTCGGATCGGCGTAGTCGGCTCATGATTCCGGGATAGGCGTTGAGGGGTGTGACGCGCAAGCATCATGCGGCATCATTCGGCGGCGAGGCAAAAATCGACCCTTGCCAGAGAGCGGGCCAGCGCCCACATCGCCCCCGCACCCGGGAATAAAATTACCATGAGCAAACAACTTGCCCTGTCGATCGCCTTGTCGGTGCTGACCATGACGGCCTTTGCCCTGCTTGGCGTCAAATCGGCCGCGCCGCTTTCGGGCGGAGCGCTGCGCCTGCCGCTCAGCGCCGAAGCGCCGCATCTCCCGGAGTTGAGCCAGCTCCTTCCCACGATCCAGTAACCGCCTTTCCCCCGACGCGGCGGCCGCGCCGGGGAAGAGGTGCGATCAATCGACCGTGACAGTCACCGCCCGGCGGTTCTTCGCCCAGCTCGCTTCGTCCGAACCGAGCGCGACCGGACGTTCCTTGCCATAGCTGACCGTGGTTATGCGCGAGGGATCGACCCCCAGCGCGACCAGGCTGTTCTTGGCCGCATTGGCGCGGCGTTCGCCCAGGGCAAGGTTGTATTCGCGCGTGCCGCGTTCGTCGCAATGGCCTTCGAGCGAGACGCGCTTGGTCGGATACTTCGCCAGCCACGATGCCTGGGCGGCCAGCGCCGTCTGATCGGTGCTGTCGATGTTGAACTTGTCGGTATCGAAATAGATCGTGTCCTGGCCCATCATCTGCGCAACGAAGTCAGCCTGGCTGCCGGGCACCGGGCCCTGGTTGACGGCGGGAGCCACGGTCGAAACCGTGTTGCCCGGTTCGGGCGGAAGGGCCTTGGGCGCCTTCTTCGAACAGGCGGACAGCGCAAGGCCGGTTGCCAGCACCAGGGCGAGCGTTGTGGTGGTCTTCATCAGGTTCTCCTTGTGCCTCAAGCTGTGTGCCTCAAGCTGTTTTGCCCCCTGGGACTACGGGCGATCAGGGCCGCAGCGCCCCCCACGCTGGGTCAGACCCATCCACGGGCGTATCGAGCTTGCGCGTGTTGCGCCCGGTCAGGTCGACTTGCCAGATCGAGGTCTTGCCGCTGTTCTTCGCGGTACGGAAGAACTGGATGACCCGGCCGTTGGGCGCCCAGGTCGGCGCCTCGTCCTGCCATGAGTCGGTAAGATAACGCATGGACCCGCCCGAAGGATCCATCACCGCCACGCGCAAGTCGCCCGCGATGTGGGTGAAGGCAATCTGGTCGCCGCGCGGGCTCCATTCGGGCGTGGCGCTGCGCCCGCCGAAAAAGCTGATGCGGTGCTGGTCCGATCCGTCGGAATTCATGACATAGACCTGCTGGCTTCCCGAACGGTCACTTTCAAAGACGATCTTCGATCCATCGGGCGAGAAGCTGCCGCCGATGTCGATGGCGGGGCCATCGGTCAGCTTGACCGCGCTGCCGCCCGCCGCCGGAATCTTGTATATGTCGGTGTTGCCGGCCACGGCCATCGAATAGAGTACCCACTTGCCATCAGGCGACCAGCGCGGGGCGAACAGCGGATTCTTCGCAGCGAGCAGCAGGCGCTGGGTCTTGGTGGCGGGATCGAGGATGTAGATCCGCGGCTGGCCGTTGTAATAGGACAGGTACAGGATCGACTTGTAATCCGGCGAAAACCGCGGGGTCAGCGCGGTCGCCTGCCCGGTGGTCAGATAGACGTGGTTGGCGCCGTCAGAATCCATGATCGCCAGTCGCTTGAGCCGGTGGTCCTTGGGGCCGGTTTCGGCGATGTAGGCGATCTTGCTGTCGAAGAACGGGTT
>JAGWUU010000317.1 GCA_028868335.1 Sphingomonadales bacterium
GTTACTTTTATCTATAAAAAATTTTATTTTCAATAGATATTTTCGACACAGTTTCAGCACCTTGAGAGAAGGTGATGGTCAACGGACGATGAGTCGGAATTTCCGGAGCGCAGCCAGATTCTTCACCCTCGCCTCCAAGAAGGTTCGGGCCGCATGCCATTTGCCGCGCGCCGCCGCGCGCCTTCGGCAGGCGCGCCACTGCGACCATCGCGAAAGCGATGCGCACGAGGAGTTGCAAATCCTCGCAACTAGTCCGCGGGAATAGCCTGTTCTCCAACGATGCTAAGGCCGTAGCCCTCGATCGCGACAATGTTGCGGTGAGAATTCGTCAGCAGGACCATGTCGTGGACGCCGAGGTCCGACAGAATCTGCGCGCCAATTCCATAAGCGCGCAAATCCATTTCGGTTGACTTCTGCCCGCCAAGTTCGGCGCTGAGTTGGTCGCCGCTCGATGGCATCAACAGCACGATTACTCCCGAACCGTGCCTGCCGATTTCACCCATCGCCCGTTGAAGCACCCGCTTGCGGGGGCCCGGCTGCCCGAGAACATCGTTGAAGATCGAAATGCCGTGCATGCGTACCAGCGTCGGTTCGCCCGCGACGATGTGGCCCATTTGAAGCACCACATGGACCGCCCCGTCGACCTTGTTGCGATAGGACTTTGCGGTCCACTGGCCGCCATAGTCGGAAACGAAGGGGGCTTCTGACACGCACTCGACCAGGTGATCGTGCTTGCGGCGGTATTCGATCAGATCGCGGATCGTCCCCATCTTGAGGCCGTGACGGCGGGCAAACGGGATGAGATCATTCATCCGCGCCATGGTCCCGTCCTCGTTCATGATCTCGCAGATCACGCCCGAGGGATTGAGTCCGGCCAGTCGCGCAATGTCCACCGATGCTTCGGTGTGTCCGGCGCGGACCAGCACGCCGCCATCGCGCGCGATCAGCGGAAACACGTGGCCGGGGGTAACGATGTCCTGCCGCCCCTTGGAGGCATCGATCGCCACCGAGACGGTGCGGGCGCGGTCGCCCGCGGAAATGCCGGTGGTCACGCCCTCGCGCGCTTCGATCGAGACGGTAAAGGCAGTTTCGTGCCGGGTGCCGTTGTTCCGGCTCATCAACTCGAGCCCGAGGTGCTCGATCCGTTCGCGAGTCAGGGTCAGGCAAACCAGTCCACGGCCATGCGTTGCCATGAAGTTGATCGCATCGGGGGTGGCCATCTGCGCGGGGATGACAAGGTCGCCCTCGTTCTCGCGATCCTCATCGTCGACCAGTATGAACATCCGGCCGTTGCGCGCTTCCTCGATGATCTCCTCGATCGGGACCAGTACCGGGCTTTCATCGCTGTCCCACAGGAATGCCTCAAGCTTGCGCAGCGTCTCGGCGGTGGGGTTCCATTCCTCATCGGTGCAGTCGCGCAGCGTGTTGGCATGAAGTCCGGCGGCGCGGGCCAGGCCTGAGCGTGACATGCCCCCCTCGGTGACAAGGCGGCGCACGCGTTCGATGATGTTGATCGACATGGAATGCGTGTTTCACATTATGATGTGAAAGTCAATCAGGCATATCACATTGACGCTGCTTGCCGCGCCGATCGTGCACCGCCTGTGCGCGAAGCGCAATCGCCACCACGCTCCCCGGCTATCCGCACCGCGACCGCCCACCCCACGGCGAGAATCCCTTCCCTGCCGTCATGCGGGCTCGCTCTGACGGACAGGGGTGTTCGGGAAAAGCGGCGCGGCCGAGGCCACAATGGCACCATTCAGGCGGCGTTGGCAGGAACCAGTTCGCGTGTATCGACGATGCGCTTGTCGAAGCTGGCGTCCGAACCGAACAGCGAGGCGATTGCCTGGGCGGGAACCGACACAGGTTGAAGCTGCTCGCGCTTGATGTTGCGGACGGGGTTGTCGACGTGCGAGGCGCGGATCTCGGCCTGCATATCGGTATCGACCATGCCGGGAATGACGCTCAGCACGCGCAGGTCGGGGCGTTCTGCGGCCAGTGTCGCGCTCAGCCGGTCAAGCCCGGCCTTGCTTGCGGCATAGGCGCTCCAGCCGACCAGTTCGAAACCGGCCGCACCCGAGGTGAGGTTGAGCAGGGCGCCACCGGCGCGGGTGCGGGGCAGGCAGACGTGGAGGGCGTTGAAGGCGCCGATCAGGTTGATCTGGATGCAGCGCGCCCATGCTGCCGGATCGCAATCCTCGACCCGGTCGATCGGCTCGATGACGCCGGCGTTGTTGACCAGCCCCGTAAGTTGCTCTCCGTCCTTGAGGGCCAAGGCCACGGCGCGGTCAAGTTCCGCCCAATTGCTGACGTCGGCGGCGATGATGCGAGGCGTGAAGCCGAGCCCGGACTCGACCGCGTCCTTGGTCGCTTCGAGGCTGGCGAGCGAGCGTCCCAGCAGGATCGGCTCGTAACCGGCATCGGCCAGGGCGAGGGCAGTCGCTGCGCCAAGACCGCGGGCGGCGCCCGTTACGAGGATGGCGCCATTTGGTGCGGAACGTGTTTCAGCCATTGCGATTTCCTTTCGTGGTGGGTGGGGCACTAGGCCTCGGGTCAAAAGCCAACCCGATCGCCGCCCTTGGTTGCGAGAATTTCCCGCGCGTCGTCACTGCTCGCGACTTGCAGCCCGAGACCTTCGATGATTTGACGGACCTGGTTCACCTGTTCGGCGTTGGAGGTCGCGAGGCGGCCCTTGCCGAGCCACAGCGAATCCTCGAGGCCGACGCGGACATGCCCGCCCATCGCCGCCGCCATCGCCGCGACCCGCATCTGCGCCTGGCCTGCGGCGAGCACCGACCAGCGGTAATTGTCGCCGAACAGCCGGTCGGCGGTGCGCTTGAGGTGCAGCACCTCGTCGGGATGCGCTCCGATGCCGCCGAGCAGACCG
>JAGWUU010000318.1 GCA_028868335.1 Sphingomonadales bacterium
AGGCGCTGGCGGCGGCACTGTTTGCACTGGTCGGCCCCGGCGACGAGGTGATCCTGGTCCAGCCTTGCTATGACGCCTATGCCCCGCTGGTGGCGCGGGCTGGCGGCACGGTCCGCTTTGTCAGCCTGACCCCGCCGCACTGGACGCTCGACCCCGCCGCGCTGGCCGCCGCAGTGGGGCCACGCACGCGCGGGATCGTACTCAATACCCCCAACAATCCGGTTGGCACCGTGCTCGACCGCGCCACCCTTGAGGCCGTGGGAGAGCTGTGCGAGCGCCACGACCTCTGGCTGGTCTGCGACGAGGTGTGGGAGGGAATGGTCCTTGATGGCTCGCGGCACTGTGCGTCGCTCGCCCTGCCCGCGCTGGCCGACCGGACCGTCAAGATCGGTTCGGCCGGAAAGATCTTCTCGCTGACCGGATGGAAGGTCGGCTGGGCCGTGGCCGCGCCGCCGCTCGCCGATGCGGTCGCGGCGCAGCACCAGTTCCTGACCTTCACCACCGCACCTGCGCTGCAATGGGCGGTTGCCGAAAGCCTGGCCCTGCCCGCCGAATGGCACGCCGCGCACCGGGCGCGCTATGCCCGCGCCAAGGCAATCCTTGTCGACGGGCTGATCGAGGCCGGATTCCACGTCCTCCCGTCCGCCGGAACATGGTTCGTGACCATCGACCTCGCCGCATCGGGACTGCCAGCGGACGACGAAGCGGTCGCCCGGCGGCTGGTCGTCGAGGCCGGCGTGGCGACGATCCCGGTTTCGGCCTTCTATACTGAAATGCCCGAGCGCGGCTTCCTGCGCCTGTGCCTCGCCAAGGACGACGCTACCCTTGTCGAAGCGATCGCACGCCTGTCCTGCTTCCGCGATGCGTGCGGCTGACGGCTCACCCGCGCCTTATGGTGCGGCAGGCGCCCGATCGACCCGCACGACCAGCCCACCTTTGCGACCGGCTCCCAAGCTTAGCGCCAGCCCATAGTCGTTCGCGATCTGGCGGGCGATGGCCAGGCCCAGCCCCGATCCCGGCGCGGCATCGTCGAACCGCGTGCCGATTTCGAAGGCCCGCGCCATGTCCCCGCTGCGCATCCCCGGTCCGTCGTCCGCGATTTCGAACGCGAGTCCGTCCCCCACCGGATCTATCCGCAGCATGACCTTGCCGCGTGACCATTTGCCCGCATTGTCGAGCAGGTTGGAAAGCAGTTCGGACAAATCGACCGGATCGATCTGCATCATCGGCTCGCCCGAAACACGGTTGTCGAGCGCGAAGGTCTTGTCGGGGTGGAGACGCCGCATCGCCGACAGGATCGGCGCGATCACGTCCAGCACCTTGCACGACGCATCGGACACGCGCCACTTGGCGGCCGAACGGGCAAGCGACAGGCGGTATTCGATCTGCTGAACCATGATCCCTGATTGATCGAGGATGGTCTTGCCGTGCCCCGCCATGTCGGGCCGACGGACAATCGATTCCGCCTCGTCGACGATCACCGCGAGCGGCGTGCGCAAGGCATGGGCCAGATTTGCCGCCTCGACCCGGGCGCGCACGATCGATTCCTCGACATGGGCGATGTAGGCGTTGAGGTCGTCTGTGACCGGGGCGATCTCGCTCGGGAACTGGCCTTCGAGACGGTTGGCCTGACCCCGTCGCAGCCGGGCCATCGCCTCGGCCAGACGGTCGAGCGGGCTGAACCCGAAGGCGACGATCGCCAGCCCGGTCAGCAACAGCGCGGCGGCAAGTCCGGCCAGCCAGACAGTCAGTTCGCGCGTGAAGCCCGCCAGCGTTTCGTCGAGCAGGCGCTGGTCCGTAGCGATGACGAAATGCACCATCCGTCCGGGCGCCGCCGGGCGGGCAAGGCCATAGGCTATCGCGGTTCCGGTCGGCCCGGGTTCAAGCCGGTGGGTGATGTGTCCCTGACTGGCGATCCCCATGTCGAGGCTGCCGCGCGTCATCGAGGGCGATCTGAGACTGCCTCCGCCGTCGAGCGCGACTTGCCAGTAGAACCCCGACAACGGCTCAAGATAACGGGGATCGGACAGCGGGCGGATCAATTCCACGCCGCCGCCTTCGCCCACCCGCACCAGACCGGCCAGCTCGCGAATGTGGACGTCAAGTTCGTCATGGTATTGCATTTCGACGTGGCGCGTGAAAACCCGCGTGGCCGAGAACCAGATGCCGCCGATGCCCAGCGCCACCCAGGCCAGGATCGCCAGGAATATCCGCAGGCGCAGGCTTTGAAGGTTCCAGCGGGTCTTGTCGGCATCGGCACTCATTCGAAGCGGTATCCGTGGCCGCGCAGGGTGCGGATGCGCCCGGCGCCGATCTTCCGCCGCAAGCGCGACACCAGCACCTCGACCGCATTGAAATCGCGCTGGCTGTCGAGGTCATAGAGGTGATCGACGATGTCGCTCTGCGAAAGCACCTGACCGGGGCGGCGCATGAACAGGTGGAGCAGGCGGAACTCCTGCTTGCTCAGTTCCAGCAGTTGCCCATCGCATTCCACCTGGCGCGAAATCGGATCGAGTTGCACGCCCGAAACGCTGAGGCGCACTTCCCGCGTATCGGAGTGGCGCCGGAACAGCGCGTTGAGCCGCGCGAGCAGTTCCTCGAAGCGGACCGGCTTGACCACAAAATCGTCCGCGCCCGCGTTCAGCCCGGCAACCTTGTCCTGCCAGCCGCTGCGCGCAGTGAGAATCAGGATCGGGCAGGTGACCTTGCGCGCGCGCCAGAACCGCACCAGGTCCAGCCCGCTGCCGTCAGGCAAGCCGAGATCGAGGATGATCGCGGCGATCTTGTCGAGATCGGGCCATGCCTCGCCATCCTCGCGCGAGCGCGCGACATCGACCGCAAACCCGGCCGCGCGCAAACGCTCGGACAGGCGCAGC
>JAGWUU010000319.1 GCA_028868335.1 Sphingomonadales bacterium
CCCGACAACCTGTGGATCAAGTGCCCCTCGTGCAGCGAGATGCTGTTCACCCGGGAGTACGAAGAAAACCTCAGCGTCTGCCCGCGCTGTGAGCATCACGGCCGGATCGGCGCCGATGCGCGGTTTGGCCAGTTGCTCGATTCCGGCTTCAAGGTCCTCGACACACCGAAGGTCAAGGAAGACCCGCTCAAGTTCAAGGACAGCAAGAAGTATCCCGACCGGATCAAGGCCGCCCGCGCCGCAAATCCGCATCCCGATGCCCTGACCAACGCGGCGGGCAGCATCGATGGGCACAAGGTTGTGCTGGGGGTGCAGGACTTCGCCTTCATGGGCGGGTCGATGGGCATGGCCGTGGGCGCGGCCTTCGTTGCCGGGGCCGAACGCGCGATCAAGGACAAGTGCGCCTATGTGATCTGCACCGCCGCGGGCGGCGCGCGGATGCAGGAGGGCATCCTCAGCCTGATGCAGATGCCCAAGTGCACCGTGGCGATCAGCCGCCTGCACCGCGCGGGCCTGCCCTATATCGTAGTGTTGACCGACCCGACTACCGGCGGCGTCACCGCCAGCTATGCCATGCTGGGCGACGTCCACATCGCCGAGCCGGGCTGCCTGATCGGCTTTGCCGGGCAGCGGGTGATCCAGGACACGATCCGCGAGAAGCTGCCCGAAGGCTTCCAGCGCGCCGAATACCTGCTCGACCACGGGATGATCGACATGGTCGTGCCGCGCCGGGATCTGAAGGCAACGCTGGCTTCGGTGCTGGACTATCTGGGCGCCAAGGCGGCGGCGTGATGGTCCTCCCCGGCACGGGGAGGGGAACCATGCAAAGCATGGTGGAGGGGCACGCGCCGATGGTCCCACCCCTGCGCCGTGCTGAACGCATGCCTGTGCCCCTCCTCCACCCTCGGTGGTCCCCCTCCCCTGAAGGGGAGGAAGAATGAAAGACTTCGCCATTTCCGAAAGCCCCCGGGTTCAGGCGCAGCTTGACCGGCTTGGCGCGCTGAGCCTGCCGCAGGGGCGAATCGGGCTGGAGACGATCCACGCGCTGCTCGCCCGCATCGGCAACCCCGAGCGCGACCTGCCCCCGGTGTTCCACGTCGCCGGGACCAACGGCAAGGGCAGCACCTGCGCCTATCTGCGCGCGATGCTGGAGGCGCAGGGGCTCAGCGTCCACTCCGCGACCAAGCCGCATCTGGTGCGCTACAACGAACGGATCAGGGTGGCCGGGCGGCTGGTTTCCGACGAGCTGCTGGCCGACCTGCTCAAGGAAGTGCTCGATGCCGGGGCGGACCTCGAACCCAGCTTCTTCGAGGTGACAACCGCGGCGACGTTCCTGGCCTTCCACCGCATTCCCGCCGATGCCTGCGTGATCGAGGTTGGTCTTGGCGGACGCTTCGATGCGACCAACGTGCTCGATGGGCAGGCCGCTTGCGCGATCGCCAGCCTGGGGATCGACCACGAGGCTTTCCTGCTCACGGCAGAGGCGGGCGTGCCCGAAGATCCGCTGTGCCGCATCGCCTTCGAGAAGGCCGGGATCGCCCGTCCGGGCGTACCGCTGGTCACGCAAACCTACCGCGCCGACGTGACCCGGACTATCATCGATCACGCGATGCAAGTCGGCGCCAAGACCGCGATCCGCGACCTGGACTGGTTTGCCGACGTAGGTGACACGATTGCCTACCGCGATCGTCACGGCGCGCTTGACCTGCCCTTGCCCGCGCTGGCCGGTCGGCATCAGGCGGACAACGCCGCGCTGGCCGTGGCCATGCTGCGCCATCAGTCCGACCTGTCGGTTTCACCGGAAGCCATGTCGCAGGGCATCCGCTCGGCGCGTTGGCCTGCGCGGTTGCAGCTCTTGGGTGCGGGTCCGCTGACTGCTCTTGCGCCGGGCCGCAAGGTCTGGCTCGACGGCGGGCACAATGTCGATGCGGGGCTGGCGATCGCCCGATTTTTTTCCGGCTCTGCGCCCTTCCACCTCATTACCGGAATGCTCGCCGCCAAGGATCCATCCGCGATCGTCGCGCCCTTGGCGGGCCAGCTTCTCAGTCTTTCGGTGGTCCCGGCCCCCGGCCATGACGCGCACAAACCCGACGATTTCGCTCCGTTCACCGCCCTGCCGGTCCGCTCCTTCGCCGACGTTCCCGCCGCCCTCGCCGCGCTGCCGACAGGCGGCGACGTGCTGATCGCAGGGTCGCTCTATCTGGCGGGCGAAGTGCTGAGGCTCAACGACGAAGCGCCCGACTGAGCCGCGATTTTCCTACGCAGCGCAGGCGTGCGATACTCGCCGCGCTCTTTGGACATTGTCGGCAGGCTCGATTGCGCAGTTTACATCCGAAAACGGTGCAGGTGTCACCTTATTCGGCGTAATCTTCTGATTTAACTGAACTAACTGGCCGGACAGGGTGTAACCTTGCCGTTACCCGTGCCGCCCGGCTGGTGCGCAGCCATTCCATCAGCACGAAGGCCACCGCCACCACGCCCATCAGCGCGGTGATCTGGAAGACATAGGCATAGCCGCGGCTGTCGATCAGCTCGCCCGCGATGCCGCGCCCCAGCCCGCCGATCAGGAAGGTCAACGAGGACAGCAGCGCATATTGCACGGCGGTATAGCTTTTGCTCACCACGCTGGAGAGATAGGCGACGAAGGCCGCACCGGCGAGGCCGACGGTGACGTTCTCGATCGTAATCGCCGAAAGCAGGCGCAGCATCCGCGGCTCAACCCCGGTCCAGCCGAACAGCGGCACCACCACGGCGTCGATCGTATGACCACCCTGCGCCAGATCGGCATAGGCCAGGTTGCCGACGATCGGCAGCAGGGCACCAAGCAGCAGGGTCGGGAACCGGCCGAACCGGGCGAAGCAGTACCCAC
>JAGWUU010000045.1 GCA_028868335.1 Sphingomonadales bacterium
CGCTGTCGGATAGCGAACGCACCTGCGGGAGCCGCCGTCCGAAGTGCGGCCGCTTGAACCGCCGGAACCGTCAGCGTCGGAACCGTCGTTTCCCATCGAGCCAGTGGAGCTGAAGCAGGTCCGAATATCACTTCATAGGCCTCCGCCTGTTCGTTGAGCGGCGTATCGACGCTGTCCTGCCAGAACCAGGCGCCGCGTGCGCGTCGGGTCCATTGCAGGTCAAGGCCACCATCGGCCCGGCCCGAGCATTGGCCATGAACCGGAGCGGGAGGGCGCAGGCCAATTCCGCGCAGCAGGATGGACGCGGTGACTGGCGCAGGATCGGCGAGTCCGATCGCGGCGATCGTGCTTCCGGGAACCGATCCGACCGCACCATCATCCAGCGCCGTGCCTGTCCCGTCGAGCAGGATGAAGGCCTCGCCGGGCGCATGTGACGCCACCATCGCCTCGGTGCCGCCCAACCCGCGCCACAGGCCCGAAAGTTTCCACTTTCCCGAGCCAAGCGGCTGCGCCGAGGCAAACTGCAGAATCTCGGCGCCCAACACGGCGCGGTTTGCACCCATCGCCAACTGTCGCATGGTCGCGTCACTCAGGACAAGGTCGGGACCGGCGAGAGTCACTGTGACGAAGCCATGCCGATCGAACAGCAAGGGCGATCGCGCCGGTAGCGCGTCGTCGCTGGTGCCGATGGTCGCGCGGGAGCGGCCGCTGGTGCCCAGGGGCTTGAGCGCTCCGTCGCCCTGGTTGACATAAAGGCTGGCCCCGCTCCACTGCGGTTGTGGCGATGAAACGGCTGCGATCACCATCGGAACCGGGCTGCTGGAATTGCCGTCCCATGGTACTTCGCATACGGCCAGAACGGTCCGCGCGACGGCGAGGTCCGGCGCCGTGCCTGCCCGGCCCGGATCACCGGCCACGGCACCATCGACGGTGGGCGCCAGCCGGACCAGGGTGAGATCGACGCCGTGCGAGCGCCATTCCCAATCGCGCACCCGCCAGAGGCCTGGGTGATCTGGTAGTGAAACCGTCGTGCCGGGGCGCACCGCCGGATCGAGTTGCGTCACCCGCCACGACAAGGTCTGGCGCGCCCACTGCATTCGTCTGGTCGTTTGCGCGACCAGCGCGCGCGCGGCGGACGCGGTAAGCGCCGCTGGCAATTCGACCGTGCGCGGCTGCCCGGGCAGAGGCCGGCCGGCGGCACGCTGCACGCCGGGCTGGAAATCACGATCGACATCATAATAGCGCAGCACGGCGATTGGCTGCTCCGTTTCCGCAGCACGCTTGCGCGAGAAACCGGCATTGCCGCCAAAGTCCTCGTGCTCGGTTGAAGTCGCAGCTTCGGGAAGGAGGATCGGGGCGGTCTGGTGGCGATCCGGGCGGATCGCCAACCTGGCGTCGCAGGCATCGCAATCGACCGGGAATATCGGTTCCAGAGCGGACAACGTGTCGGCGGTCGTTCCGTCGCATGACATCCCGGTCAAACCATCGAGCGGAACTGCGGCGTCGACCTCAGCGATCACGCCGTCGAGCAAGGTGTCGATGGTCAGCGGAGTTGTATCGGCGACAATTTCGAACGTGAGTGCCGGGATGCGGTTGCCAAAGTCGCCAAGTTGCAGATCCTCGAACACGGCATAGGCCAGGCCGGTATAGGCTGGGCATTGCCCGTTGGCCTCAGCGGCGGCAAGCAGCGCGTCAACACGCTGATCGCCCTCGCCGGAGTGCAGGCGGAACGACCCTCCGGTCTTGAGATCGTCGGCAGCCCCGCGCAGCAGTTTGCCGTCGGCCCAGATGCGGCCGACCTCAAGCACGCGGCGGCTGGAAAGCGCGACGGCGAACGATGCGGTGTAGCTGTATTCGGTGGTCGAAGGCTTGCCTTTGCCGTTGCTGTGACGGTTGTGGTGCTCGACCAGATCGGTAGCCCAGATAATCTGTCCGGCGACCCTGACCCGTCCGAACTGACGCGGGATCGCCATGCCGTAACTTGAGCTGGTGACGGCCAGCTCGGTCAGGCGCGGGCCTTGGCGATTGCCTCCGCCCAGCAACTGGGCATCAATCTGGCGACCGGCGATCGCACCGATCGCTCCGCCGACCGGACCGCCGATCAGCGTTCCGACCGCCGTGAACAGCAATGTTGCCATGGTATCAGACCTTTGTTTGAACGGGCGCGAAACGCCAATGGCCGACAATCGGGCCGTCGGGCAGACATGCCGAATGCACGACACGGCGCAGACCGGCGTGGGCGTGAATCCATCCACCATCCCGACCGGCAATCGCGAGGTGATACTGCGCGGGACCGGGTGCGACGATCACGACATCTCCGGGTTCGGCGGGGCCGTTGACAGTGGAAAGCCGCATGGCGCCAGTGTCGGGCATCCAGCCTTCCAGTGACATGAGCCGCAGCGGGTAGCCTGTCGGCAACCAGGCGGGAACGCCGCAGGCCGCAAGCGATGCGGCGAGCAGGCCAACGCAGTCGAGCCCGGTCGCCGGATCGCGGCCATGGAGGCGGAACCTGCTCCCGACCATGCCTTGGGCCGCGTCGGCCAGACAGTGCGCGGTGCCCGTCATTGTACCGGGCTGGGATAACGGGTGACGAGATCGTTGCCGGGAAGGTAGGGTTCGCCCTGGAAGTTGATCGCATTGCCGAAGCGGCTTGCACAGGTGACAAGCGTGCGGTCACAGCCTTCGCGCAGGACCACCGCCGATCCTGGTGTCGGTATGCTGTCTAGCGGGGTGTCAAGAACGAGGCTGCCGGCCTGCAACGCGACAATTCCCATGGTCAGGCCGGCTTGCGGCCCGTCGAGCCAGCGCAGCGTTCCCCCGATGCATGCATCGAGCGCTACACCGGGGTCGAGCGTTGCCGCGTTACTGACCGGATCGAATGCGACCAGCCGCCCGTGATGCGTGAATCGCGCCGGAGACAGGCGGCAACCGGAACCGCAGAACGCGGCGCGACAGCTCGGACTGGTGCGCGGCACCGGATCGCGCTGCAATTCCACCTTGCGCGATTGCAGCGCCGCGGTGAACGAACCGGCCTCCTCCGTCACGGAGCCGATCGCCCCGCGATAAAGGACCGCGCGTTCGAGCGTTTCCCAATCGACCACGCCGATCAACACTGCCGCGCCGTCGTATCGGCCGATCGCAAGGTCTTCCGCAGCAATCGAATCGTGGCTGGGCGCTCCCTGGACTTCGGCGCTGTCCGGTTCGAAATCGGCGGAGCGACGGATCGCCGAGGGGACCATGCCCGGAGTGGCGCGATGCAGCACGCCGTCGAACCACAGGTCGCGATCGTGCGTCGTGAAGCCCAGCGTCACACCGTCGCGTCGCGACAGGCGCCAGAACGTGGCGACGCATTCTAGCGGATCGCTGAACCATATCCGGCTCATGCCCCGGCCTCGCGTATTTCGATTACAGGCACGCTGGGCGCTTCACCGGCCGCGAAAGTCGCGCCGGATACTTCCAGCTTGTCTTCGGCGAAACGGACCGGGACATCGAAGGCGAAACCTGCGCGGATGACGGCGCCCGCGGCTGGCGGCAAGGTGAAGCGAACGATGCCCGCAGGATCGAGGCTCCATCCGGTGGTGACGACCACGGCGTTGACGCTGACGATAACGCTCGCCGCCCGGGGCCGGGTGATGCGGCGCAACTGCACTGCATCGCCCTCGCCATAGTGCTTCACCAGCGGAAAACCCGATTGCAGGCCGTTGCCGGTGCCCAGGAGCTGATCGGTCGCGGTCGGCTCGCCGGTCATTCCGTTCGAACTCCAGTCCGACGGATCGCGCAGGCGGAAGCCGCGTGCCGCACCGCGCCGTGCGCGAAAGAAGGCGAGCAGCACGCCCATGTCCGCTTCGGAGCGGATTCCGGGGCCGATGTCGAAACGCAGCCGGGCGTTTGACCACAGGCTGTTGCGTCGCTCGAAGCCGGATGCGGTGACCGCGACGCTGGTTGAGAATTCGGGCGTCACGGAGGCACCGCGGCCAAGTGCCAGCGGGTAGGGCACGTCGTCGAATGGGAGCATGTCGTCCTCGTTGGCTGGGGCGGGCAGGCGGGTGAAGCCGTCGCGGCAAATCTGGGGAAGCGCCCAGACGAACCGTTCGTGCGCGTTGCGCATCGCGGCTTGGTCGGCTCCGGCGTCGATCGCGCGCCACAAGTCGGATTGTCCCGCTGCGGGTATGAACCCGGCAAGATAGTCCTGCGCGCCTGGCGGATAGCCCAGGCGCTGGTCTATCGTGGCATAGGCGACCTTGCGATGCGCGTCGGCATTGGCGGTCAACCAGTCGTAATCTTCGACCTGCAACCGGTCGAAGGCGGGCGACGCCCAGCCGGTCGGCAGATTGGCGCGGCGCAGTTCGGGGCGGGCCGGATCGAGTACGCCGGGAAGGAATGTCAGCAGCAGGACCTCGCTCGCCAGTGGGGCGGCAGCGGCCCGGACCGCGTCGCGCAACGCGGCGGTCGAGGCGGCGAGAACCGTTCCGGCCTGGTCGAGCAACGCTGTCTGTGCCGCCGACAGGCTTCCCCCGATATCGCCGATCTGTATCGGGCTGCTGCCAAATGCAGCCTTTGCGGCATCGTCGTAGAGGCAGGGTCGACCGTCGCTCGTCACCCACCACCACGGTTCGCCTATCTGCACCCGCACCGGCGCGTTTGCGTCTTTCATCAGTCCGACGAAGCTGCTTGCCGCGGATTGAAGCCAGGCCATCGCCGTTGGATGAGCCGGTGAGAGCAGCGCGGATGGTGGGCTCCAGCCAGTCCGGGCAGGCGTCCCGTCGATAGCGCGCTGTTGCCAGGCATCGGGGCAGTGTTGGGAGAGCAATTCGTAGGACAGCGAGACGATCGGCGAAAAGCCCGCTGCAACCGCTGCCGCCAAAAACGCGCGATGCCAAGCCCTGGCGGGAGTGCACAACGGATCGCCCGTGCCGGGAACCGCAAACCCGTCGCCCTGCGCCGTCAGCCGCATGAAGTGGCTCATCCCGACATAGTGCAGCAGACTGCCCCGGTAGCCGAGTTGCAGCGCGTTGCGGATGAGACGCTCGGGCGTCTGGTTCGCAGCGTCGTCGTAGCCGGTGGCGATCGCCAGGCCGTGCGGCGGTACAACGACATCCCCGATCGCGAGCATGGCGCCGCGCCCGTCGCAGCGGATGGCGCTGAGTTCGGCCCAGCCTTCGGCCGGAGCGGCGAGAGCAGCGGTGCTTGATCCGACGAAGCCTGGCGGCACCAGCGAGATGAACATCCGGTCGATGTCTGCCGGATGCACCGGGTCGGCCCCGGAAGGCAGCACGTAGCCGCCAGCGAGCTGCGAAAACGGCAAGGTGATCGTCGCGTCGGCCGGGCTTCCCTGGGCGTAGTTCCACAGCCGCACGTACCAGGTGCGAGGGTTTCCGCTGGCATCACGGCCCTCGATCGTCAGGGTGGGTCCATTGGGCGCGTCGAGCGCGATCACCCCGCCCGAGCGCCAATGGAAGCGCAGGGTGGTGCGCGAATAGTCGCGATCGGTAGTATAGGCGAGCAACGGGTGGTCGAGGCTGTCGACGCTGTCCCAGATCACCCCTGCAAGGTCGCCCTGGCGCAGAAATGTTGCATCGATGCGTAGCGCGTCGGGGCTGGTGACGGTCAACGCCGCCATCATCGGGCGCGGAAAATTGACGGTCCAGAAGCGCGGATCGAAGCGCTGTATCCAGTCGCTGTCCTGCCCTTCGCGCCTGGAGCAAAGCCAGAAGGCCATGATGTCTGTCCTTCGATCAGTAGTCGGAAAGGGCGCGGCGCACCGCGCTGGCGACCTGCCGGGTGGAACGCTGGAGGGCCTGGGGCGTGCTGGTGCCCTGCGGCGCGGCGATGGTGATCGAGACGTTGACGGCGCGCCCGCCGCCGCCGATCCCGGGTTCGATCCGGCCCGCGCTGGTCGGGACGAACAGTTCTGGCCCGCGTTCGCCGACCAGATAACCACGATCGGGCGCCACCGGGCCGCCAGTGGCGCGGCCTGGCAGACCGAAGATCGACCCGATCAGCCCGCCCAGGCTGAGAATTCCGCCCCCGTGACCGCTTCTTCCGCTGCCAAGTCCGAGCGACCCGAACAGGTTGTTGAGCGCCAGTGCCGTGATCGAATCGATCACGTTGAAGGCTGTCTTGCGCATGTCCTCGAAGCCCAGGCTGCCCTTGCGAATGGCGCCGAGAAGGCCGCGTTCGAGAACGTTGCCTGCTCTCGCGAAACCGTCGACCAGGGTGCCGTCGAAACTGCCGCGCATCGCGGCAATATCGCTCTGGAATCCTTGTGTATTGGCACGCACGTCGATCAGCAGGCTGTCGACCGTGCCGGTGCCTGGACCCGATCCGAAACTAGGCATGGTCTTGCTCCATCAGACGATTGAGATCAGTGCGGGAAAGAGGGGCGCCGACAGGGACCGGCGGCGCGATGGCGGCGGCCAGCTCGGCCGGTGTCGCTTGCCAGAACTCGCCGGGTCGCCAGCCCAGGAGCCGCGCGGCAAGCCCGCACAGGTGGGTGGCACCGGGACCGAAACGGGGTTCGCTCATGGTTCGGGCGGGGCGGCCGAGCCCTGCAGGATCTGGGTGAGGAGAACCCGCAGCGGCGCGCTCGCCCGGGCGAGGCCGAGAGCCGTGACCGCCTCTCCAACGTGATCGCGCGAAGGCCGGTCGTGTCCGGTCAGGCAGTGCCAGAACAGCGCAGCCATTTCAGACAGGCGCAATTGCCCGGCGCCCGCCCGCTCGACCAGGGCGAACAGCGGCCCAAGCTCTTCCTCGGCGGCAATCAGGGCGGTGAAGCTCGGGCGGAGCAGGTGCGACCGGTCGGCGACGACAAGGCAGGCCTCGCCCCGCCAGGGGTTGGCGGCGGTTACTGTCACGCCCTCGCCACCGGGCCGGAGCTTTCCAGTTGCATGGTGTAGTTGCGCTCGCCGTTGAAATCGCCGGAATAGTCGAGCTTCTGCACAAGGAACTTGGCGTGAAGCTTCTCGCCGTCCTCGAAGCTCAGCTCGTAGTCGTCGATCATCCCGGCCATGGCATTGCTGCGCACCTTGGCTTAGGCATCGCTGCCGAGGAAGATTCCCGCGGCACTGACCGAAACCGAGCGGACACCGGCACCCGTAAGCAGTTCGCGCCATCCGGCGCTGTCCTTGCTGGTGATCACGACGGTTTCGCCTGTGATCGCCATCTGGGTGGTACGCAGGCCGGCGACGGTCTGATAGACTGGCGGCGTCATGCCGTTCGAAATCTTGAGGAGGAAGGCACTGCCTTTCTGGGCGGACATGAAGAACTCCTTGGCTTGTCGGGATTGCGAGGGTCGGGGCGGCTAGGGCGCCATCACGCGAAAGCGGTATTCGAGAAGGACCGCGCGGGTGTTGGTGCCACGCTGTTCGGCACGGGCGCGCAGGAAGGTTGTCGTCACGACCTGCAAGCCTGCCTGAATGGCGGGAAGAGCGGCAATGCGCGCCTCGATTGCGGCCACGGTCGCGGCGGCTGTGTCGGGACGATCGCCGCGGCAATGCAGTTCGAGCGCGATCCGCACTTCGCGACCGGCCCTGTCCTTGACCGACCAGTCGGTGCTGGCACTGGCGGCAATCGCCAGCCACGGCAGCGCGGCGCGCGTCGGCGCTTCCTCGACGATGGCGTTGAGTTGGCTGGCAAGGGTCGCGTCGCTTGCCAGCCAGTCAATCAACAGGGAACGCAAGATAACTTCCATCGCCCTTATCCTTTCGTGAACAGCGGCCAGAGCATGACGGCTTGACGCCAGCGCCGGGCGGGATCGCTCCGGGCTTGCTGGCGCTCCGCCGCGATGGCTTCGGCCAGCGCCTCGGCGCGCGCCGCAAGCCGGGCGAAGACTCCGTCGGCGTTGCTGGTGGCGATCATGCCAGGCGCAGGCGGCGCCATGGACGCCAGAGCGCTGCAACCGCCGCGGGCGGGATCATGCCGTGGACGGCTGTGTTGTCCTCGCGCGCGCGGTACTGATGCGCGGCAAGACGAAGCACGCCATGACGCAGCGCTTCAGGCAGGCTGGCCCAGTCGGCGGCGATTCCGGCGGTGAACCGGACGGCGATGCGCCCGGCGGCGCCGGGGTTTGACACCCTGACGTGGCCGCCGCCATCGCTGTCAAGCTCGACCGCATAGTCGCTCACCGGCAAGGCGAAGCGGCTGCCTTCGGCGGGAATGCCGAACAGCCCGGTGATCGCCTGGACCGGGCGGGTGGAAAGTGATGACCAGCCCCAGGAGACGGGAAGGATCTCCTCGCAAGCCTGCTGCAACGGCATGGTTCCGGTAAAATCCTCGCACAGGTCCAGGCTGGCCCGCAGCAGCGCAGTCAGTTGCGCGTCGTCGGCGGAAAGAGTGATGCCGAGCCAGTCCTTGAGGTCGGCGAGAGCGCCCGGCGCGAGCGCGGCCGGTGTGACGATTGCCCGCTTCATGGCGGTCTCCGTTTTGTGATCGGGGAAGGAAGTCGCCCGCGCCGCGGGTGGCGGCGGCGCGGGCGCAGTATCCGGCGGGGAGGGGCGCCGGAGATTTCAGGATCAGGCCGAGATCTTGAGCAGCTTGATCGCGTCGCTATCCAGCACCTGCCCGCCGACCCGCTTGGTGGCGTAGAAATTGACGAAGGGCTTGTTGGTGTAGGGGTCGCGCAGGATCGACGTCGAACGGCGTTCGGTGATGATGTAGCCGTTGGCGAAATTGCCGAAGGCGATGGGCAAGGCGTTCGCGCCGACGTCGGGCATGTCCTCGGCTTCGATCACCGGATAGCCCAGCAGGCGGGCCGGCTGGCCTTCCATCAGTCCCGGCGACCACAGGAACGATCCGTCGGCGTCCTTGAACTTGCGCACGGCGGCCAGCGTCCGGGTGTTCATCACGAAGACCGCGCCCTGGCGGTGTCCGGCGCGCAGCGAATGGACCAGGTCGATCAGCGTCAGTTCCGGGGTGGAGTTGAATCCGGTGGCATTGCCGGAAGCGGTGAACTGCAGCGTGCCGAACGGCCGCGAGGCGTCGACGGCGGCGCTGATCGGCGTGGCGAGGAAGCCCTTGGGCTGGTTGGTGCCGGTGCCGCTGACGAAGGCCGTGCCTTCGGCCTGGGCGAACTCGACTGCGATCTCGTTCGCCAGCCATTCCTCGAGGTTGAAGGCGGCATCGTCGAGCATGGCCTGACTGGCCGAGGGGTTGGCGTAAAGCTCGCCCATCGGCGGGGCCACTTCGTTGAACTTCGAAATGGCGGTTTCCGGTCGCGCACCGGTTTCGCTGACCCAGCCCGAAGCCGCACCGCCAGAGGTGACGAGCTTGCGATAGCCGGCGGTGCCGACCTGCACCACCTGGGCGACAGCGCGGATCGGGCTGATCGACGTGAGCTGGGCGGCGATCAGCGCGTCGATCTCGCGCGGGACGGCATAGCCGCCATCCGCCGGATTTACGCCGTTGACCGACTTCAGTTCGGCCTCGCGACCCTGGCGCAGGTAGCCGTCGACGAAGCCCTTGAGTTCCGGGCTGGCCGTGTTGGTGGCGCCGATCGCCGGACGGGCGGCGGCGCGGCTGACTTTTTCGAGGCGCGACTTCACTTCATCGACGTCCGAGCGCAGCGCGCCCAAGGCCTGGTCGGCGGCATCCTGACGGGCGAGGAGGTCGAAGGAGGAATTGATCGGATCGGCGGTGTTGGCAGGGGTAGTGGTATCCATGAGAGGCCTTTCATGTTGTGAACCTCCCCGCAGGCAGGGAGGGGGAGGAACTAGGAGATGAGATGCACGCGCGCCCCGTGCTGCATCGGGTGGGTCACGAGGCTGACCTCGAACAGGTCGATCTCGGTCAGATCGCGCCCGGCGACGCTGTGGGTGAACTGGCGGGCGCGGTAGCCGAACGAGAGGCCGGTGACGGCTCCGCGTTTCAGCGCCGCCGCCGCGCCCCCGGCCGGGTTGTCGAGACTGCCGACCACGCGCAGCCCGCGTGCATCCTGGCTCACCTGCTCGATCCAGCCGATCCGCTGGTCGGGGCGGTGTTGCCAGTAGAGCGGCAGCGGCCCGGTGCGCTCGGCCAGCGTCCGGGTGAACGCGCCGGGTTCGATCACGTCGCGCCCGGCGTCACGCTTGCCGAACAGGGCGGCATATCCGGCGAACTTCACTTGAGCAGTTCCGTGGTGCCGGTGCGCCAGGCGAGGTCGAGCAGCAGTAGCGCAAGCATGCAGCGGACCACCCAGGCGACCGCCGCCTTCCACGCGCTGGCCTTGGCATCGCGCCAGGCCTGGAGAAGCTGGCGCAGTTCGGAAAGGTCCCCGTGCGCGGCGGGGTCGTCGAGGCCCATCCGCGCGAGGGTGCGTTCCGCGCCCAGTTCGCTCGCTTCCTCGACGATCGCGCGCAAGGTCACGAGATCACCGCCGTCATCGGCTGCCTGGGCGAGCAGGCGAGCGACCATTTCGTCTCTGTTCATTGTTTGTTCCCATCAGGAGCGGGCGCGAGGCCCAGCATGGCGCGCTTTTCGGCATCGCTGAGGAAGGCGGCCGCGCCGACCTGGGCCCACAGCTTCTCGCGATCGTCCGCAAGGGCGGGAACCCGATCGAGATCGATCGCCAGCCGGGCAGCCGGGAACCACGTTTCCAGCCCCTCGGCGAGCGCCGAGAGGATCTTGCCCGCCAGCGGCAGCAGGGTCAGCCGCCACAGCGCACGGTTGGCCTCGCGGTAGTTGGAATAGGTGGCATCGCCCGGCAGGCCGAGCAGCATCGGCGGCACGCCGAATGCCAGCGCGACATCGCGCGCCGCCGCTGCCTTCAGCTCGGCGAAGTCCATGTCCGCCGGGGTCAGGCTCAAGGGTTGCCACTTGAGCCCGCCTTCCAGCAGCATCGGCCGTCCGGCATTGACCGCGCCCGAATAGGCGGCGGCCAGCTCGTCCTTCAGCCGGGCGAACTGGTCGGCGCTGAGGCCGGAGCTGTCTCCCGGATCATAGACCAGCGCACCCGACGGGCGCGCCGCGTTTTCCAGCAGTGTCCGGTTCCATTCCGCTGCGGCATTGTGGGTGGCAACCGCCCGGTCGGCGGCGGCAAGGCATCCTGCGCCGTAGTGGTCGTCCGCCGGGTGGAACGTGCGAATGTGGATCAGGTTGGGCGAGGCGTCATCATCGAGCACCGGGATGGTCAGCGTCGTTTCGCCGACCTTGTAGGCGTAGGCGGCAGGCCAGCCATCGGGCCCGGCGACCACGCTGACCCGCTCGGGGCGCAGGGCATAAAGCTCGACCGGCGCACCGCTCGCGTCCTTCATCACCTGGACATAGGCGTTGCCGTGCAGCAGCAACTGGCTCGCCAGCGTTTCGAGCAGCGACTGGCCCGCGCTGGTCGCCATGACCAGCCGCTCAAGCACCGGGTTGAGCGGGGCCAGCGGCGCACCGCCGATCCCCTCGGCCACCAGCCGCACCGCGCGCTGCGCCACCGGGTTGTCGAGATAGGCGCGCTTGACCGCGCCGGTATATTCAAACGGCGCGCGGGCGCTGTCGGCGTAAAGCCACGGCGAAACAAAGGTGCGCGCCAAGGGCACACGGCTATCCGCGCCGCCCTTGAAGGCAGCGGCCAGGGATTGGAGGAAGGACATGGGGGACCTTTCGGATTGGGTAAAGATTGGCGTGCGACTTTCGACAGGTTCAAGCTGCGCTGTCGAAGGCTGTGCGGTTCGACTTCCGGATTGAGTTACCCCAACCACACTCGCGGCGCGTTCGGACGTTTCAGCACCAACTCCGTCAGCGCCCAGACCAAGGCGTCGGCCCGGTCGGGCGACCTGCCCGGGCCTTCGTAGCGTCCGCCCGCGATCAGCCCGCACAGCTCGTCCTCAAGTGCGGGGAACTGGCCGCAGTGGCGGACCCGGCCGGCTTCGTAGAGCGCGGCGACGGGTTCGGCTCGTGCCGTCTTGCCGGTGCTGGCGTGGACCAGCTTCAGGGGCAGCGCGACATCGGCAGCGCGCAGGACGCTGGCGACCATCGCCCCGCCCTGGTTGGCCTCGGCGACGACGCGGTCGGCGTTCCACGCTGCGGCGGCCTTGGCTACGACCCTTGCCCATTTCTCCGGGCTGGCCTTCTCGACCGAGCAATCGGCCAGGACCCGCGCCACGCCATCCTCGCCCAGGGCGCAGACCACGATCCCGCAGGCGTCCCCCCCGCTCGAGGCGGGCGGATCGACCCCGATCACGGTTCTGAGGGCGGCGCTGGAGGCAGCCGGTTCGCGGCATGCCTCCAGCAGGGCGCGGGTCCACAGCGCGCCTTCGATGTCGGCGATCAGCTCGCCATCCAGTTCCTGTCGGCCAAGCATGGACTTGCCGTATTCGCGCTTCACCGTCGTAACGAAGCCGGGTGGGAGCTGCGTGCGGTTGTCATAGGTGGAGCCGCGCGTCACCACGACCTCACCGTTGTCGAGCAGGCGCTTGAGCAGCGCCACCGCGCGCGGGGTGGTGGTCGCCACCAATCGCGGATTGCGGCCAAGGCGCAGGCCCAGTTGCAGGTTGTCCCACGCCGCTTCGGCGCGGCCGCCGCTGGCGTCCCACTTGGCGATCTCGTCGCACCAGCCGTGGCTGTGCTGGGGACCGCGCAGCGATTCCGGTTCGCCCGCCGAATAGAGCATGGCCTGCGCGCCGGTGGGCCAGGTCAGCAGCCGCTTTGATGGTTCGAACAGCGGCCGCAGTTTGTAGGGGGCGATCGCCAGCAGGCCGCTCTTGCCCTCGACCATGACGCTGCGCGCTTCTGCCAGCGAGGCACCCACCAGCGCGATCCGCGCGTCGGGATCGGATTCGGCCACCGCGCGGACCCATTCGGCTCCCGCACGGGTCTTGCCGAAGCCGCGCCCGGCCATGATCAACCAGGCGTGCCAGTCGCCCGGCGGGGCAAGTTGCCCCTCGTGCGCCCAGACCCGCCAGTGGGTGCGCAGGGCGCGACGCTGGCGATCGCTCATCGCTTCAAGCAATGCCCGGCGTTCCGCGGCGGGAAGGCCGACGAGGTATTCGCCGTCACTATCGGGCATTGCCGACGCTCTTGCTCTCGTCGATCAGGGCGGAATTCGCGGCGGCGCGCTGGCGCATGTCCTCGATCATGGCGTCGATCGATTCGAGTACGTCCTGTTCGCTGCAGTTGTCTTCCAGTGCCCTCTGGCGAGCCACTTCGGCGCGGTGGCTGGCGAGCAGGCGAATGCAGTTGGCCACGTCCATCTTGCGATCGGGCGATGCGTTGCGCAGATGGCAGAGCAATTCCATCTCGAGGTTTTCGTAACCCTGGACCAGCGCGACGCGCCAATCCCGCGCGAAGTCAGGGTCATCCTGACGGGTACGGTAAACGCGGCTTATCGAGACTCCGGCCTCCTTGGCCGATGCGGTGACATTGGATGTGATCACCAGATGGTCGAGGAAATAGGTGCGCCAGTGGCGGTTTCCGGGGATCGCATCCTGTTCGCGCAGCCGGGCTGGAAGCCTGACCTGCTTGCGTTGCTTGCCGCGGCGGGCACGCGCGGGCGTGTCCGGCGTTGGGGACGCCGTGCTCATCGAATGTGCTCCTGCATTTGTGGGGCCGCGCCGAATGCCCGGAGGCGAATCGGTGTATCGCGATGTTCCCTGTATGTACCGAAACAACGTGACGATGTCAACCACAAAGAACCATATAGGTTAGTTAGCCGCTGTGCTTGTCGCCATCCCCCGCCGTCACTAAGCAGGCGCGCAGGTGATCGAAGGAGTTTCCATGCTGCGCCGCCTTTACGAATGGACCATGGCCAAGGCATCGCACCGCCATGCCGAATGGTGGCTGGCGCTGTTCGCCTTCGTCGAGGCGAGCTTCTTTCCGATCCCGCCGCACCCCGTTCTCGGGATCATGTGCCTTGCCGAACCGAAGAAGGCGATGCGCTTTGCCCTGATCGCGACCCTGGCCTCGGTCGCGGGGGGGATGCTGGGCTATGCCATCGGGCATTTCCTCTACGACACGGTCGGCGCACAGTTGCTGGCGCTGCTGCACCTTTCCGCCAGCTTCCCCAAGGCGGCTTGCTATCTGCGCGAATACGGGGCCGAGATTATCCTGATCAAGGGCGCCACCCCGATCCCGTTCAAGCTGATCACGATCACCGCCGGGTTCATCGGCATGCCTCTGCTGACCTTCCTGCTCGCCAGCCTGGTCAGCCGGGCGATCAGCTTCATGATCGTCGGCGTGCTGTTCCGCCTGTTCGGCGCGCCGATCAAGGCCTTCATCGACAAGTACCTG
>JAGWUU010000046.1 GCA_028868335.1 Sphingomonadales bacterium
TGGTAGGGGAACGCATCGATCATCGAGGTCATCAGCGCCTCGCGCGGATGGTTCGAGATGATCGCGACGACCTCCATGTTCAGCTCGCCGATACGATAGCGGTAGAGCAAGTCGACCAGGCAATGATCGAACTTGCTGACCATCAGCACGACTTTCTGCGGCACCGCATTGTCGCGCATCGACCAATCCATCGCCAGCGCCGTCGCGATCGGGGCAAATCCCCCGCGCAGCGCCTCAAGGCTCGCGCCCTTGGGGCCGGTGAAGACCACGCGCATGAAGAAGCGCTGGTTCGCCGCATCGTTGAACTGCTGGGCATCGACGATGTTGCAGCCGCTGGCCGCGAGAAATCCCGCGACTTTCGCGACCAGTCCGGGCTGATCGTCGCACTGGATACGAAGGGTGTAGGTCGGCATCGATGGTCCTCGGGCGGCTGTATCGACGCCGCGATAGGCCGCGCGCGCCGCCGGACGCAATCGTTCTCTTGCAGGTGCCTTGGAGTCTGTCCTCTACTATTACTGAATGTAATACAGCCCCCGGTCCTGCCCGTGGATCACCCTCCTCGCCGCCAGTTCTTCCTCCCGCGCGGCGAACCGGCAAAGGGGTGCATTATGCCGATCTTGTTGGCGCAGATTGCCGAAGCGCCCCTCACTCTAGACGGGCAGGCCGACGTAATTTTCGGCGATGCTGGTCTGCGCAGCCTTGCTGTTGGCGATGTAGTCGAGTTCAGCCACCTGCATCGCCCGCTCGAACGGACCATCTTCGGGGAAGCGGTGCATCAGCTTGGTCAGCGACCAACTGAAGCGCTCGCTCTTCCATACCCGGGCAAGCGCCTTGGCCGAGTATCCGGCAACCCCATCGCTGTCGTTGCGCTTGAAATGGCCGCAAAGGGCTTCGCTGGCATAGTGGACATCGCTTGCCGCCAGGTTGAGGCCCTTCGCCCCGGTAGGCGGAACAATGTGCGCGGCATCGCCGCAGAGCAGCAGGCTGCCATGCCGCATCGGCTCGAACACATAGCTGCGCAATGGCGCTATCGACTTTTCCAGTGCCGGTCCGCGAGTGATATTGGCCGCGGCGTCAGGACCGAGGCGGATCGCCAGTTCGTCCCAAAGACGGTCATCGCTCCAGTCCTCGAGCTTTTCGGTCAGCGGCACATCGATGTAATAACGGCTGCGGGTATGGCTGCGCATCGAAGCCAGCGCGAACCCGCGTTCATGGTTGGCGTAGATCAGTTCGTGGTTGCACGGCGGCACATCGGCAAGGATGCCGAGCCAGCCGAAGGGATAGACACGCTCATACTCGCGAGCGACCGATGCCGGGATGGCCTTGCGGCTGGGGCCGTGAAACCCGTCGCACCCGGCGATGAACCTGGCATCAAGCCGATGGTCGCTGCCGTCCTTGCGCCATGTGACATAAGGTGCATCGCTTTCGACCGCGTGGAGCGCAACGTCCTCGGTGCCGTAGATGACTTCCAGTCCGCGACCCGGTGCGGCGTCCATCAGGTCCTTGGTGATTTCGGTCTGGCCATAGACCACCACCGACTTGCCGGTCAGCCCCATGCAGTCGATCCGGATCAAGCGCTCGCCATCGGCAAGGTTGAAGCCTTCCTCGACCAGCCCTTCGGCCTTGAGCCGGTCATCGAGGCCAAGCCGCGTCATCAGATCCACCGCGACCTGCTCAAGCACTCCGGCGCGGATACGCGAGAGGACGTAGTCCGGCGTGTGGCGCTCGAGAACGACGCAGTCCACGCCTTCCGCGCGCAGAAGGTGGCCCAGCATTAGTCCGGCCGGACCGGCACCGATGATCGCAACTTGGGTTTTCATGGTCGCTCACTCATAAGTTCAACGATAAGCGACGTTGCCTATAGTCTGCCTGTCCGCGCAAGCTCTAACCGTGTGAAGGCGATTTGAACTGAACATGGCCTATAAGTACAAGCGAATTCCTTGTTCCGTTGCAGTCGCAGTCTCTCCACCCATCGCCGGGATCAGAACGGCTGATTGAGCCTGGCAAGCGCTCCCTCGATCAATCCGGCGATCTGGTCGGGACGTCCATGTTCGAGCTGCAACTTGCCGATCGACACGCTGGTTTCGACGACATCGCGGCAACGATCGAAGCGCCGGTCCTCGTAAGCCTTTAGCGCGGCGTCGATATTATCGGTCCGCGCGAGTTCCTGGGCCAGCACGATCGCGCTTTCCACCGCCATGCCGGCCCCCGATGCGAGGTGCGGTGTGGTGGCATGGACCGCATCGCCAAGCAGCACCACCCGGCCATTCGACCACGGCCGCGGCTGCAGCGCCGCGGCGAGGGGGCGGTAGTTGATCCAGTCGGCGGGAGTCATGTTGTCACGGATCCAGCCGGCGTTGCCGCCGAACGGGGCAAGGTTGGCCTTGAACTGCCGGAACAGCTCGGCTTCGTTCATGTGGACTTCGCGGCGCTGGTGCGGGGTCAGCATCCACATGTAGATCGAGTCTGGGCCGCAAATCGTTATCCCGCACGGAAATTCGTGACCAAAATAGAATTCGCCCATGTCGAGTTCAGGCGGCTTGCGCATCGAGATACGCCAGCACCCCTGCCCCGTGGGCTGGGCCGCCTCCATATGCGGAAAGGCAAGGTCGCGCACGGCTGAATAGACGCTGTCGGCGCCAACAACCATATCGTAGCGCCCGCTGGCGCCATCGGAAAAGCCAACGTCCACGCCCTCGCCCGCTGTCTCGAGGCGGTTCACCGTCACGCCGAGCCGGACCGGGATGGCCAGTTCGCGCACCCGCTCCTGCATGAGCCGGTGCAGGACCGGGCGCATGATCCCGCCGGTGGCAGGCAGCCCTTCCTCGATCACCGGTTCTTCCAGTTCGCGCAGCAACGTGCCGTCGAACAGGCGAACCCTGGAACGGTTGGTTACGGCGCCCTGTTCCTTGATCCGGTCGGTCAGGCCGAGGTGCCGATATGCGCGCAGGGTCGGGCCAGTGATGGTTATGCCGGCACCATAGACTCGCCAGTCGGGATCGAGGTCGATCAAATCGACCGCGACGCCGCGCTCCGTCAGGGCGATCGCCGTCGCCATGCCGCCAATTCCGCCCCCGACGACCAGCGCCGTGGCGATGCTTTCGATCTTCTCCCCAGTCATGGGCGGATTTCTAGACGCTTGCCGCCCGCACGCAAATCCGAACCATGGATGGATGCCCATCCATACAATCAAAGGGTCAAATGCTTTCTGCAAAGGTATGCGCAACTCAGAACGGTCAACCGCGCAATGGGGAGGATAACTGATGCGCCCGATACTTCTTGCCACCACAGGATTGGTCATGGTGGGCCTTACCAGCCCTGCACTCGCCCAGGAGGCGGCCAGTCAAGGCGACAACTCCGGCATCGGTGAAATCATCGTCACCGCCCAGAAGAAGGAAGAATCGCTGCAAAAGGCGGCGATCGCCATTGATGCCGTGACGGGTGAGGGACTCGTCAAATCAGGCATCCTCAAGGCCGACGATCTCAACAAGGCGGTTCCGGCGATCGCGATCTCCAACGGCGGCGGATCGAATACCTCGATCTTCCTGCGCGGCGTCGGCAACTTCACCAATTCGAGCTACAACGATCCGGCGGTCACTCCCAGCTATGACGGCGTGGTGATGGGTCGCGCGGCCGGTGCCTTCAGCGCCGCCTTCTACGACCTGTCGCGCGTCGAGGTGCTCAAGGGGCCGCAGGGCATCCTCTATGGCCGCAATGCTACCGGCGGCGCGGTGAACATCATTCCGGCCCGTCCCGAACTGGGCAAGAACGGCGGCGGCTTCAACGTGTCGTTCGGCAACTATGATGCGGTCAACGCAGACGCCCATGTCAACCTAGCAGTGGGCGAGACAAGCGCATTGCGCGTTTCGGCAACGCGCCAGGTCCACGATGGCTACAACCGTGACGGGACCGACGATCTCGACCGCGCCGGGATCAGGGCGCAGTATCTCTACAAGCCCAGCAGCGCGTTTTCGATCAAGCTTGGTGCGGACTACACCAAGGTAGAGGGCATGGGCGCGGGCGGCAGCTATGTCGGCGCCTATCGGCCCGGCCCGTCCGGCTTCACCTTCATTCCCGCGACCGGGCTGGACAGCAGCGAAGGCCTCGGCACCGCGACCGCCAACGCGTTCCGCACCACAAACCTAGGCGCGCCGGGGTTCGGCTTCCTCGCGCCGATGAACACCACCCCCTACATCCGCTACACCTATTGGGGCGTGAATGCGGAACTCAACGCCGAAACCGGCATCGGCAAGCTGACGGTGATCCCCGCCTACCGCGAAAGCGACGGCTCCAGCTCGTTCTCCGGGCCGGCCTTCAACACCGCCTATGCCAAGGAGAACGACAAGCAGTTCAGCCTTGAAACCCGCCTGTCGGGCAAGACGGGAATGGTCGACTATGTCGTCGGCGGCTTCTACTTCAACGAGAAGGTCAAGAACGTCGGCGAGTACAACCAGGAATTCGTGCTGCCGATCCAGAGCTACGACCACAAGACCGAAAGCTGGGCCGCGTTCGGACAACTGACCGCGCATCTTGGCGACAAGTTCCGCCTGATCGGCGGTGCGCGCTACACCCACGACAACAAGAGCATCGACGGGATCATCAACAATTTCATCACCTTCTGTGGTGGAATTCCGCCCGTTACGCCGCCCGCCTCGTTCGGGGTCGGCACTCTGCCCGGCGGCTGCGCGAACCCGGGGGCGCTGCCCCGTTACCCGAACTTCACGACCACTACGGATACGGTGGCCTGGTTGATCGCGAACGGCTGGATCGCATCGGGCTCGACCGACGCCGCGCATCCCCAGGTCTATCCGCTGTTGTCGGGCGCGGGGGTGATCCTCAAGACCTACAACCCGGTGGTGGCCAGCGGCACCTATTCGCGGGTGACGTGGAAGGCTTCGGCCGAATACGATGTCGGTCCGCAGAACCTCCTCTATGCGACGGTTGAAACCGGCTATCGCGCAGGCGGGTTTCAGCTCGCCGAAGGACGGCCCAGCTACAAGCCCGAGTACATCACCGCCTACTCGGTGGGATCGAAGAACCGCTTCCTCAACAACAAGGTGCAGCTCAACCTTGAGGCGTTCCTGTGGAAGTATCGTGATCAGCAGATCACCTATTTCACCGTTGATTCGAGCGGCACCCTGATCAACTCCAACGAGAACGCGGGCAGACTGACGATCAAGGGGGTCGATGCCGACCTGATCGTCAAGCCGACGCGCACCACCACCCTCAACGCCAAGGTCCAGTATCTCGATTCGCAATACGATAACCTCCACCTCACCACGGCCCCGCCGCGCAACAACATCGCCTGCCCGATGACGCTGACCGGCCAGCTTCTGTCCGATGGCGTTACGCCGATCATGGACTTCAACTGCTCGGGCAAGCCGGGGCTGTTCTCGCCCAAGTGGACCGTCAATCTTGGCGCGGAACAGGTTGTGCCGGTGAGCGGTGCGATGGAGTTGGTGGGTTCGGTGAACACCTCGTGGCGCGATGCGCAATGGGGCGGGTTCGAATACCTCGCCTTCGAGCACATCCCGGCCTACTGGACCACCGATCTCAACCTTGCCCTGCGTTCCAGCAACGGCGGCTGGTCGATCGGCGCCTTCGTTTACAACCTTGAGGACAAGCGCCGGATCGCGCGCCCCCAATCCTCGCCGATCGGCCTTGCCATGGCAAACTACACCGCGCCACGGACCTATGGCCTGCGTCTTTCGGCAGAGTTCTGATCAGGGAGGGTCGGGCGGCGTCGATTGCCGTCCGGCCCTCTCGTTCCCAAGGGCCCATCATGCTCCGCTCCCGCTTCGACGAGTATATTGCGCGCTTCAACGCCCGTGATGCGGGCGCGTTCGACGATTTCCTCCGGCCCGATGTCACGGTGATCAACGGCCATCTGGAGATCCCCGGGGTGGAGGCGATGAAGGCGCATTATGTCGAGCACATCTGGCCGCATTTCGAGGAACGCCTGACCCCGCTGCGTTTCGTTTCCGATGAGGACACGCTGGCGGTGCAGATGTGGACGCGGTTCACCGCGCAGCACGTGGCGGAAACGATCTTCGGCCCGGTCGAGACGGGGGACCGCTTCGACTACCGCGGGGTGATCCTCTACGAGCTGCGCGACGACCGGTTCGCGACAATCATCGTCGCCTACAATTCCTTCACCCGAACGACGTCACGAGGCGAAGTGAGTGAACTCGGGATCGTGCACTGACCACCTCAACCGGCCGTCACCATTTGCCAACCCAGCGGGAGTTACCATGAGCAACACAATGGCCAGCCGACGAGGCGTGCTTGCCGGAATTTCGGCGGGATCGGCACTCCTTGCCAGCCCTGCGCTTGGCGCTGCGCTGCGCAAGGCCAAGGCCCCCTTGCCCAACGTCGTGTTCATCATGGCCGATGACCTTGGCTACGCAGACCTTTCGTGTACCGGATCGCACCACATCAGGACTCCCGCGATCGACGGCATCGGCGCTGCGGGTATCCAGTTGCGCCAGGGCTACTCAAGCACGCCGATCTGCTCGCCCACACGCACGGCCTTGTTGACCGGATGCTATGCCCAGCGCTTCGCCGTCGGGATCGAGGAACCGCTTGGCCCCAATGCGCCAAGGGGCGTCGGTGTTCCATCGGACCGGCCGACCATCGCCTCGGTATTCAAAGCGCTTGGCTATCACACCAAGCTGATCGGCAAGTGGCATCTTGGCGATCCTCCCGCGCATGGCCCACTGGCGCACGGCTACGATGAGTTCCTCGGCATTGTCGAGGGCGCCGCGGACTACCACCGTCACCACATGGTGATGGGCGGCAAGGAACAGGGCATCGGTCTGGCCAAGGGCAACGATCCGATCGAGAAAGCCGGCTACCTCACCGACATGTTCGGCGACGAGGCGGTTCGCAGCATCGAGGCGGCGGGAACTACTCCGCTGTTCCTCAGCCTGCACTTCAACGCGCCGCACTGGCCATGGGAAGGCCGCGAGGACGCCGAACTGGCGAAGGCCATTGGCTCCTCGTTTCACTACGATGGCGGCAATCTCGCCAAGTACCGCGAGATGGTCGAGGCAATGGACCAGAACGTCGCCAAGGTGCTTGCCGCGCTGCAACGCACCGGCAAGGCGGACAACACCATCGTCGTTTTCACGAGCGACAACGGTGGCGAGCGGTTTTCCGAAACCTGGCCCTTCGTCGGACAGAAAGGCGAAGTGCTGGAAGGCGGCATTCGCGTGCCATTGCTGATGCAGTGGCCAGGCAGGATCACGGCCGGCAGCCGGTCGGAACAGGTCATGGCCTCGATGGACTTCCTGCCCACCCTGCTGGCGCTGGCTGGCGGCGACGTCGCGGCCAGCGGCACTTATGACGGGCTGGACCTTTCCCCACAGTTGACCGGTCGCGCACCGCCGGTCGAACGAACCCTGTTCTGGCGCTTCAATGCCAATGGCCAGGCCGCGGTGCGCAAGGGTGACTGGAAATACGTCAAGCTTGGCAGCAAGGACCATCTGTTCAACCTGGCCGAGGACGAACGCGAACGGGCCGAGCGCGGAACGGCAGAACCGCAGCGCCTGGCCGACATGCGTGTCCTGTGGGACCACTGGAACGCGGGCATGCTGCCTTACCGGGTCGACGGCTTTTCCGAGAACGTCAAGAACGCCTACCCTGACCGCTATTGAGGAGAACGAAGAACGTGCGGATCGTCGTTACCGGAGCCGGAGGATTTGTCGGGCGGCAGATCATTTGCCGCCTGCTCGACCGTGGAGACAGCGTGGCGGCGGTCGACACCGTCGGCTCGGGCATTCCGTTCGGCGCCAGCCCCATCGTCGGCGACCTGGCCGACCCGGCGATCCGGGCAGCGGCTCTTGCCGGGGGATGCGATGCGATCATCCACCTTGCCACCGTTCCGGGCGGCGCGGCCGAGGCCGATCCAGCCGCCAGCCGCCGCATCAACGTCGACGCCATGTACGACCTGCTGCTCGAGGCCGGCGCGGCCAATCCCGGCCTGCGGGTGATCTACGCCAGTTCGATCGCGGTATTCGGCGATCCGCTTCCCGACTCGGTTGACGATTCGACGCCTCTCAGCCCCCGCATGATCTATGGCGGCCACAAGGCGATGATGGAGGACGCGGTAGCGATGTTCTCCAATCGCGGCGCCATCGACGGCGTCACCGTCCGCCTTCCCGGCATTCTTGCGCGGCCCAAGGGGCCTTCGGGCATGAAGTCCGCCTTCATGAGCAACCTGTTCCACGCGCTCAAGGCGGGCGAGGCATTCACCTGTCCAGTCTCTGCGGACGGCATGATCTGGGCGGAGTCCGTGAGTCGCTGCGCCGACAATTTCGTTCACGCCCTCAGCATGGACACCGCCCTTCTCCCATCCACCCGCGCCGTCACCCTTCCCGCCCTGCGCATCCGCATGGGCGACCTCGCGAAAGAAGTCGCCCGCCAGTGCGCCGTTTCGCCGGACCTCGTCACCTACCTGCCCGACGCGGATCTTGAGATCGCCTTCGCCGCCCAGCCTCCGCTGGCCACACCGGCCGCCGAACGCGCGGGATTTGCCCATGACGGCGATCTTGCTACACTGGTCGCCAACGCCCTCGCCACGCTGAGCTAGGGCAAGGGGAGATGGCGATGCGGTTCGGTCGGCTCGATCTCAACCTGCTGGTGGCGCTTGACGCCTTGTTGACCGAAAAGAGCGTCAGCCTGGCAGCCGACCGGCTGTGTCTGTCGCAATCGGCAACCTCTTCGGCGCTGGGCCGCCTGCGCGACTATTTCGGCGATGACCTGCTGATGGTGAAGGGCCGCCACATGATCCTCACCGCCCGGGCCGAGGAGCTGATCGAGCCGGTCCGCGCCGTGCTCGAGCAGATCCGCAGCACCATCGCCATTGCTCCTCCCTTCGATCCTGCCACGGCCGATCGCCAGATTCGCATCATGGCATCGGACTATACCACGCAGGTCCTGCTGGCCGAGGCGCTGGCGCAACTGGCGATCGACGCGCCCAGCCTGCGCTTCGAAATCCAGCCGATGAGCACCAACCCGGTCGAGGCGATCGAGCGCGGATTCATCGATTTCCTCATCACCATCGACTTCGCCGTTTCCACCGATCACCCCAGTCAGGTGCTGTTCGAGGACGACTATGTGGTGGTCGGCGATGCCAACAACCCCGCCATGAAGGGCGAAATGACGCGCGAGCGCTATTTCGAACTCGGCCACGTCGCCGCCCGCTTCGGCCGGGCGCAGATGCCTGCCTTCGAGGAGTGGTTCACCCGCCGCCAGAAGCAGCAGCGCCGGATCGAGGTGGTCGCGCCGACGTTCCTTTCGCTGCCCGGACTGGTGCTTGGCACCAACCGCATAGTCACCATGCACCGTCGTCTGGCGCAGCAGGTGGTGGACACCTTTCCGCTGGTCATGCGCGAGCTGCCGTTCCAGATCCCGCCGATCCGCGAGGTGGTGCAATGGCACCTCACCAATTCGAACGACCGCGCCCTGCGCTGGGTGGTCGAACGGCTTGAAGCCGTCGCCCAGCATCGCGTGCCCCGGCATGGCAATGTCGTTCCGCTCGACCCCGCAGATGAAGTGGAACGCGACGAGATTGCGGTGCGCTGGCAATCGGACACCGCATCGCGCTGAATTCATTCAGCGTATAAATACCGTAAAATCAATCGGTTATGGAGGCGGCCCCCAGCGGACACATCCGGGCAGCGTGTCCGGGTAAAGTTCCATCTTTTTCAAAGAGTTGAGCGGAACAAGGTGACACTTTTGCGTTTTCAGTGACACCTTTGCGCTTCAGCGAATTCGATCTGTCAAAAAGTTGCGGCGCAAGGACATGCGGCGCAGTCTGACAGGTGCGGACCGGGTAGGAAAGTCGGCCGGTTACAGACCATCGAAGTGCACGCGGGCTGCTTCGATCGCGGCGCCGTTGGCCTTGATCCACTCGATCGTCTGGCGCGCCTGCCCCTGCAACGCCAAGCCGAGGCCGGTCAGGCGGTAGGACACCTTGGGCGGAACATCATGGGTAACGAACCGGGCAACGAAGCCATCGCGCTCCAGCGCCCGCAGCTTGAGCGTCAACACCCGTTGCGAAATCGCCTGTTCGGCGGACAGCGTCGCCAGCACCCGCTTCAGTTCGGCGTGGCGCCATTCGCCGGTTTCAAGCACCAGCAGGATCAGCGTGGTCCAGCGATCACCAAGCAAGGCCATGACCGAGCGCACCGGCGCATCGCGGTCGATGCCATGCCGGGCCATTTCGGTCGCCAGCGAAGCGATGCCGTCACGCGGCTCAGGCATTATCCGAGCCGCGCCGAGAGGGTACAAAAAAGTGCCGTCTTCCCACCATCGCCGCACTGTTTATGCCGGTGCGCGGCGCAGTCAAATAGTGGCGGCGAAACGGGAGAGCGGACATGGCAGGCGATGCAATCCGTCTGGACGGCAAGGTGGCGATCATCACCGGCGGCGCGGGCGGAATCGGCTTTGCGACGGCGCAATTGATGGCCGCGCGCGGAGCGCACGTGGCAATTGCAGACATCGCCGCTGAACGCGCCAGGGAACTGGCGGCCAGCTTGCCCGATGCGATCGGCCTGCCGCTCGACCTGTCGGATGAAGCCTCGATCGAGGCGATGATCGCGGCGACCGTCGATCACTTCGGGCGGCTCGACATCCTGCACAACAACGCCGCCCTGCTCGGACCGGAGATCGCCCAGGCCGACGGCGATGTCGAACATATGGGCACCGATCTGTGGGACCGCACATACCGGGTCAACGTGCGCGGCACGATGATCGCCTGCCGCGCCGCCCTGCCGCACCTGCGGGCGGCGCGCGGCAACATCGTCAACACCGTCAGCAACCTGGCGCTGCAAGGGCACATGATCCAGGCGGCCTATTCATCGTCGAAGGCCGCGATCATCCAGATGACCCGCGCGATCGCGGCGAGCCACGGCAAGGCGGGCGTGCGTTGCAACGCGGTGGCCCCCGGCATGACCATGACCCCGGCCCTGCGCGAAGCCTTCCCCCATACCCTTCGCGAAGCGGTGGAGGATGAAACCCTGCGCGACCAGCTTGGCGATCCCGAAGACATAGCCGAGGCCGTGGCATTCCTTGCCAGCGATGCCGCGCGCAACATCACCGGGCAGGTCCTCGTCGCCGACGGCGGCGGTGCCAGCCACGTTCCGGGCATTTCGCGGTTCCGGGCATTCTTTTCGGGAGAGCAGTGAGATGAGCCACTATGACATCGTCGTCATGGGCGCCGGGCACAACGGCCTGACCGCCGCCGCCTACATGGCGAAGGCTGGCAAGAAGGTCCTGGTGCTGGAGGCCAAGGGCCACTACGGCGGCGGCGTCTCCACCCGCGAGCTGATCCGCCCCGGCTACTGGCACGACGAGCATTCCAACGTCCACATCATGATCCAGGGCAACCCCCTGCTGCGCGACGACGAACTGGGGCTGCTTTCGAAATTCGGGCTGGAATACATCTATCCCGATCTGGTCCACGTCTCGATCTGGGAGGATGGCACGGTCATCCGTTCCTACAAGGACCTCGATCGCACCTGCGAGGAGCTGGCCCGCGTCACCAGCGAGAAGGACGCCGACGCCTATCGCCGCTTCGTGGGGATGAGCCAGACCGCGCTGCCCATGCTGATGAGCGGGCTCTATTCCCCGCCCTTCCCGCTGGGCGCCTTCGTGGCGATGATGGACCAGTCCGACGAAGGGCGCTTCCTGCTCGACCTGATGCAGCGCAGCGCGATCGACATCGTCGATGCCTATTTCGACAGCGATCTGCTCAAGGTCCACATCGTCCGCATGGTGACGGAAAACCTGCAAATGCCCGATGAGCTGGGCACCGGCATGGGCGCGTTCGTCATGCCCGGAATCATCCATACCTTCGGCTGCTCGATGCCCAGGGGCGGGTCGGGGCAACTGAGCCACGCTCTGGTCCGCGCGCTGGAGCATTTCGGCGGAGAGGTGCGATTGAACGCGCCGGTCAGGCGGGTTCTGGTTTCATCCGGCCAGGCGGTCGGGCTGGAGCTGGAGGACGGCGAGCAGATCATGGCGAGAGACGGCGTGATCGGCGCGATCCATCCGCACAAGTTGCGCCAGTTCGTCGGCGAAACCCCCGAGCCCGTGCTTGAACGGGCGGAACGGGTGACGCAATCGACCTTCTCGATCAACCTCACCCACCTCGCGCTCAAGGAGCGGTTGCAGCTCAAGGTCGGGAACGACTGCAACGCGATGATGACCGAGCTGATGGACTTCTACACCATGCGCGACATGTGCCTGGAATATGACAAGCTGCGGCGCGGCGAAGTCAGCTCGCGATTGATCGCCGGGGGCGACAACACCGTGTTCGATCCCAGCCGCGCACCCGAGGGGGCGGGCGTGTTCTATGGCGTGAACTTCGCGCCCTATCGCCTGTTCAATGGCGGAGCGGCAGCCTGGGACTCGGTGAAGGAGGAACACGCCGATCGCGCGCTCGCCCAGTACCGCAAATTCTACCGCAACCTTGGCGACGACAACATCCTGGGGCGCAAGATCTGCTCGCCGCTCGACCACGAGCGCGGCTCGCCCAACTCGATGGTCGAGGGTGATGCCCACGGCTGCGCGCCGTTCTTCTACCAGTCCGCCGGGCACCGCCCGACCGCCGACCTTGGCAGCTTCCGCGTGCCGGGCGTGGAAGGGCTCTACCTGGTCGGGCCGTTCATGCATCCGGGCGGCGGCGTATTCGGTGCGGGCCGCGCCGCGGCAATCCAGATGATGGACGATGAAGGCATCGAATACGACAAGGTCTGCGGGAGGGCGGTATGAACGAGCCAGTGATGAGGAACCGGAAGGCCAACGTGCCGGTGGCGACGATCGTGGACGCCAATGACCGCGAACTGATGGCGATTCGCACGATCCAGCGCGACGGCAACGAGCTGGTGATCCGCGGCAAGATCTTCGGCGCCATGCCGATGGTCGCCAAGCTGACCCCGGCCGAGGCCCGCGCCGCGCTCAAGCTGCTGGATTTCCGCACGATCCTGTTCCTGGCGACGATGCTGTTCCGACGCTGATACGTATCGTTACAAGATATATCTTGAAATAGTAAGAAAGAGTGCTATCTCCCGAGCATGCACATTGCGAAGGAGTTTAAACGCATGCATTTTCACAAACGAGTCCGCGGCTGTGGCCCGGCTCCCCGGATGTTCTTCCGGCACGGCTTTGGCCATTCACACGGCAAGTTCGCCGGTGGTGGTGGCGGCGGTGGCCGACGCGGCAAGCGATTTGCCGGCGAGGAGCTGCGCCTGATGGTGCTGGGCCTGCTTGCCGACGAAGCACCGCAGCACGGCTACCAATTGATCCGCAGCTTCGCCGACAAGAGCAACCAGGCCTATAGCCCCAGCCCCGGCGTGCTCTATCCGCTGCTTACCCTGCTGGCCGACATGGGCCTGGTGGAGGAAGCCGCCGTCGAGGGCGGCGCCCGCCGCTCCTATGCCCTGACCGATGCAGGACGCGCCGAAGTCGAAGCGAAGAAGGCCGAGATCGACGCCGCCTTCGCCCGGCTTGCCGCCATGGCCGACGAGGCCAGGCGCACCGACGCCGCCCCGGTTCGCCGGGCGATGATGAACCTGCGCACCGCCGCGATCCAGCGCCTCACCCGCGAGGGCGGCGACGACGAAACCGCTTTCGCCGTAGCCGCGATCCTCGACGAGGCGGCGCAAAGGATCGAAAGGCTGTGACCGCGTTCGCCAGCACGGCAATCGTCCCGACCGAGAAGGGCAGCCGCTACCTCCAGCAGCTTTGCAAGCACTGGGCGCACAACCTGGCGGTCGAATTCGACGCGCACCGTGGCCGCGTGACCTTTCCCAAGGATGCGCGCGGCGCGGACTGGCCAGGCGATGGCGTGTTCACCATGGACGCTTCGGATACGGCGCTCACCTGCCGCGTCGAGGCCAGCGCCCCCGGTCAGCTTGATGGACTGAAGGGCGCGGTTCAGCGCCACCTCGATCGATTCGCCTTCCGCGAAGGCGAACTGGTTTACGACTGGCGCGACGACTGATCTGCGCGGCGATATCGATTTCCTCGATGCTGCCGCGCCCGATCAATCCATGCCCCTGTTTTGCGCTGGATCAACAAGTCCGGCACCGGCGCCGCGCATCCCCTCCCGGTA
>JAGWUU010000047.1 GCA_028868335.1 Sphingomonadales bacterium
GCCGAACTCGCAGATCGTCAGGATTTCAATGCTGGGATCGGGAAGAACATCGTTGACCCTGAGTTCGAGTTGTCCACGCGGCAAGTGGACCGCGCCAGGGACGTGGCCGGCAACGAAGGCGTCGCGCTCGCGCACGTCGAGAATGACGAAGTCATTGGCGCGCGCGACCAGCCGATGCCGCAACTCTTCCATCCCCATGAACGGCACGCGCGCTCCTGCCTCGGCCAGCAACTGCCGCACGGTCTTTCCGCCCGACATATTGGTGCGCAATGCCTCGGTCAGGTGCGTTGGCGCGGAAAGATTCAGGCTGTTCATCAAGGCCACGAAATCCGCACGATCGGTCCGTGCGAGCCGAGGATTGTCGCGGCGCTCGTCGCCAATGGTCGTGCTGTCACGCCCCTTGTAGTCGTGGGCGGGGAATACCAGCGTCTCATCAGGAAGCGCCATGAGCTTGCCAAACAGGCTGTCAAAAAGCTGGTCTGGATCACCACTGGGCAAATCACTGCGTCCCGTGCCACCGATCAGCAAAGTGTCGCCGGTGAACACCCGATCCTCGACATGCACCGCGATCGAGTCACGCGTATGGCCTGGGGTGTGGAGGATCTTGAGGCGCATGGCGCCTAGCGGGAGAGAATGCCCATCTTCGACGTGGAGGTCGACATACGGCGCGGGTGAGAAACGATGCATCACGATGGGCGCGCGGAACTCCTGACGGAGTACACGTGCACCCGAAAAGTGATCGGCATGCGTGTGCGTGTCGATGATGTAGCGGACCCGCAATCCTTGCTTGCCAACCTCGCCGACATAACGGTCAACAAGATCGAGCGCAGGGTCGATCACCGCCGCTGCACAGGTCTCCTCGCAGCCCACAATGTAGGATTTGCATCCCTCGCCATCACGGAACAACGCGAAGAACATAGCGATCAGTCCTGCGGTTGCGGAACGACGTGCAGATGAGGCATCAGAAAGAATGTCACGTTCGATCCCTCCTTTGCGACAAATTCAAACATATCATATCTACGATTGATGCAAAGGACGCTTAGCTTCTTTCGCTGCGCGAGAATGGGCTGGGCGCAAAGCCGGTCGGTTCCAAAGGTGTCGATGAGGTGGCCGAACGTCGGCTCTGTTGGCGAGGGCTGTAACGCCGGGCAGTTGGCCCGCCAGGCTGAAGCATTCAGAACTTGAAGCCAACCGTAGCGCCATAGGTCCGCGGCGCGCCGATGTGGTTGTAGATCAGGCCAAAGCCGCTGAGCAGGTCGATCCGCCAGGTATGGTAGTAGTTGTTGCCGGCGTTCTTCGCCCAGAGCGAGAGCGAGAGCGGGGCGTGTTCTACGTCGAGATGGGCGCCCAGCAGCGCATAGCCGCCTTCCTTCAGGATAAGCTTGTTGAAGACGTCGAAATCCTGGCTGGAAACATAGCTGACGTCGGGTGAAAACGAGACTTTGGTGGCCCCATCATCGAACAGCGTTGCATCTATCCCGGCATTCAAGGTCACGGAGGGTGCATTGGCGAGGCGGTTGCCCGCCAGGTCGACGCCGTCGAGCGTTCCTCGGGTGATCTTGCTGGCGAGCAGCCCGAACCCGCCGCGCAAGCTAAACCGGTCGCTGACCCGAACGGTAAGTTCGCCCTCGCCGCCATAGGGGCGCGAGCGATCGACGTTGACGAAAAGCTGGGCGCCCGTGGCCGGCTCGACGTTGATGAACCGCTGGTTGGTGTAGATGTAATAGAACGCAGCAAGGTTCAGCGTCACGCGGCGGTCAAGGAACTGGGTCTTGGCGTCCGCCTCGAAGGCATTGATCGATTCCGGCTTGGCAATCGTAACTTCGGACGGATCGAAGAAGGCCTGGGCGTTGAAACTCGATGCGCGATAGCCGTGGGCATAGTTTGCATAGAACAGCAGGTCGTGGCTCGGTTTGTAGTCGAGGCCAATCTTGCCCGACACGTTGTCCTTGCTGAAGCTCAGGCTGGTAGGCGGAATGAGCGTTGCGATTGAGACGTTATCGGAGCCCAGCAGGTTCGCTTCCAGTCCGGTCTGTGCGCCGTCATCATGGGTATAGCGGAACCCGCCGCGCAGCGTGACACGGGCGCTGAGGTCGAAATGCATGTCGGTGTAGATCGCATAGCTCAGGATCGGCGAACCTGGTAATCGGTGGCTCGTTTCATGATCGCGCGACGGTCATCCGGTAAAATACAGGCAGACTTGCGCGGTTTGCTCAGCGTCGATTTCGTTTGCGGTTCACGCTGAAAGTCTCAGCGTTTGAGGCTACAAGCTTGGTAATTCCTTTTACCATATGAACTCGCAAAGGACCCTAGGTCCATTCCGTGCTTTCACCGAACGCACTTCGCCGCCAGCCAAGCTGCAGCTTGGGTGATCGCCTCGCGGCCTTGGCTGATCATCGGGTGGAACAGCGGCCAGGCGTGAACCATTTCGGGCCAGCACTGCAGATCCACCGCGCCGCTGGCCAATGCCACGTTCTCGGCCAGGCGCAACGCGTCGCTCAGCAACACTTCGTCGGAACTGACCTGGATCAGCAGCGGCGGAAAATCCGTCACATCGCCGAACAGCGGGGAAATCCGTGGATCGGTGCGATCGCGGTCGGTGGCATAATATGCCGCGCAATCCTCAAGCGATTGCCTGGAGATCATCAGATCGTCGATCGCCGGCGCGGTCATCGAAACGCCCGATTGCGTCAGATCGAGCCAAGGACTGAGCAGATAGACACAGGACGGCAAAGCCGATTTTTCCTGAAGCAGCCGCACGACCAGTGCGGCGGCCAGATTGCCGCCGGCCGATTCCCCGGCCACCGCGATCGCAACCCCGGGATGGGCCTGACGCAGCGCTGCATAGACCGCCCCGGCATCGTCGAGCCCCGCAGGATAGGGGTTTTCCGGCGCAAGCCGGTAGTCGGGCACATAGGCGATCATGTTGGCTGCGTCGGTCAGGCGGGACACCATGTGCCGGTGCGACAACGCGCTGCCGAACACATGGCCGCCGCCGTGCAGATAGAGCAGGATGCCGTTCCCTCCACCACCGGCGGGGGTCAGGCGCTCGGCCTTGCAACCGCCGAATTGCACCATCTCCACCGTGCAGCCCGGCGCGGGCGGAATGGCCGCATTCTGGGCATCGAATGTTTCCCGGTAGCGATCAACCGGCTCAAGCCCGGCATAGCCGTTCGGCACCGCCTGCTTCCAGAAGGCGCGAAAAGCAATGATGTCAGGATCGCGATAGGTCGGCATTGGATGATCCTCGCGGCTCAATAGTGGAAGCCGAACCCGAAGCCGTAGGTTCGCGGCGGCTGGAACTGTGCCTGGCGCGATTGGCCGATGTCGGTGGTGAAGATACCTGCGATGATGCGCTTGTCGGCAATGTTGCGGACGAAGCCGCGAAGCTCCAGGCCATTGTCGAGCGTGTAGGTGATGTAGCCGTTGCCGGTGACGAAGCCGGCCTGGCTGTCGAGCGGCTGGTTGTATGGGCGGAAATAATACTTCGAGGTGAAGGTCATCTCGCCGCGCAGCTTAAACTCGCCCGAGCCGATCGGCGCGGTATATTGAAGTCCTACCGCCCCGCTGAAACGCGGCGCGCGATTGAGCCGCTTGCCGCTGAGGTCCTGCATTCCCGCCGAGGGGTTGATCGGATCGAAATTGGAGTAGTCGCCGTAGCGCGCGTCAAGCAGGCTGGCGTGACCGTCGATCTGCAGACCGGTGGCGGGCCGCATCGTGATTTCACCCTCGATCCCGTCGATCTTGGCCGAGGCGGCGTTGGTGATCGAATAGCTGACGCCGATGATCTGCGCGGTTTGCAGATTGGTATAGTCATAGTGGAAGGCGGCGAGCGCAAGGTCCACGGCCCTGTCGAACAGTGATGCCTTGTAACCGACTTCGTAGGCCGTGATCTTCTCCGGCTTGAACGAGGCGCCGCACGCCGCAGTGTTGAAGCCACCAGCCTTGAACCCCTGCTGCCACTGCCCATAGAATTGGCTGCTCGCGTTGGGACGGATCTGGGCACCTGCCTTGCCCGAGAAATTGGAATAGGCGACTTCCTGGTGCAAATCCGTGCAGCCCAGCAGGATCGCATCGTTGCCGGTCAGACCCAGTCCGCTGGTCAGGTCCATCGCGCGTTTGTCGTGGCTGTAGCGCGCACCGCCATAGAGGCTGATCCAGGGAGCGACCGCAAAATCGGCATCGGCGAAGAACGCCAGCGAATTGGTGCGCTGCCGGCTGATCTGCTCAGTCTGTGTGCCGTTGGGAAGCGGGAAGCCGTCGACGTTGACATAGCCCTGCGCAGGGTTGAACCACGGAAAGACCTGGCGCGCGTTGGCCAGATCGGTGTCATAGAATGCTCCGGCAACGCCCTTGACCCGATCGGACTTGAGCTTGACGCTCACCTCTTGCTGGAACGAGCGTGAGCGGTCGGCACGGTTGGAATCGCACGTCGGGATCGCGGTGCCATCGCAATCGGCGTGCTTGCGCGCGTAGGCCAGGTCGGTGAAAGAAGTCTTGGTCTCCAGGCTAAGGCCGGACCCGAGATTCCAGCTGCTGCTCAGGTTTACCCCCTTGCTCGTTTGCGTGTCCTCTGGCGTGAAATCGAGGCTGGGGCGGCGCGGATCATACGAAATGGCATGGTTGGCAAAATCGGGATTGAGCGCCAGCTGGCTCGCGGAGAACGGTTCGATGTTGGTCCAGAAGTCCGAGGTGTTGCGGCCGCTGAAATAGTATCCCTCGACCCGAATCGTCGCATCGTCCGACGGCAGGAATTCAAGCGCGGCGCGCGCGCCCTGCTCGTAGCTGGTTCCCAATTTCGCCCCATTGAATACGTTGCGCGCGTACCCGTCTGTCCGCTGTTCGGCCAGCCCGGCGATGCGGAACAACAGCTTGTCTGCAACGATTGGCCCCGAAACGGCGGCTTCCTCGCGGTAGGTTCCAAGATTGCCTGCGCTGAAATTGACGTAACCGGTCAGGTGCCGCGAAGCCCGCGCAGGCGTGATGTTGATCGCACCGCCGGTGGCATTGCGGCCATAGAGCGTGCCCTGCGGGCCGCGCAGCACCTGGATATCGCCCACATCCATCAACAGGAAGTTCATCGGGGTCGCCTGCGACAGATAGACGCCGTCGCGGTGGATGGCGATCGAGCTTTCGATTCCGCCGATGATTGCGTCCAGGCTGATCCCGCGCATCGTGACAAGCGACACACCGGCAGCTTCGCCGATGTTGAGGCTCGGGACTGCGCTGGCGACATCGGTCAGGTTGGTGACCTGGCTGTCGCGCAATTGATTGCCGCCAATCGCCGTTACCGCGGCGGGCGTTTGCAGGATCGACGATTCGCGGCGCAGGGCGGTCACCACGATTTCACCGCCCGAATCACTGTCCGCCACGGCGGCATCGGGTGCGGCGCCCTGTGCCAGGGCCGGGGCGGGAATCAGCGCGATTCCGGTAAGCAGCGCGGCAAGGCGCGCGCGATTGCGGCGGGCGGAAAAGCGTCCGGTCATGCGAGTTTCTCCCTAAATCATCCCTGTTGCGGGCGTTTACGATATTGACGTTATGATACCTAAACGAACCATTACGTCAATATATGGCGCAATTATGGTTGCAGCGTGGGTGCCTTCGGGCCATTGAGGGGCAATGAAACAGGCAGAACATCAGGCGAGCCAGCGGAATGCCGGGACACGCAACCGCCACGCCGAAGTGCTGGCCCACGCGGTCCATGTTCTCAATTCGCGGGGCGTTTCGCAGACTTCTCTGGGCCAGATCGCGGATGATCTCGGGATCTCGCGGGCCGCGCTCTACTACTATGTCGATGATCTGCAAGATCTTGTTTTTCAATGCTATCGTGAAACCTGCATCCGCTTGACCGCGCAAATGGGCGATGCCCTGCGCATCGGCGGGAACGAAGCCGAGGTGATCGCGCGCTTCATTACCGAATCGCTCGATCCCAATGGCCGCGAATTTGCCAGCTTGAGCGAAATCGGAGTGCTCAGCGAAGCGCAGAAGGATGAGATTCTGGGGCTCTATGACGGCCTGCTGGCGCAGCTTGCAGGGGTCATCGCCAAGGGTGTTTCGACCGGACGGCTGCGCCCCTGCGACGGCTGGATCGCGGCGCACACCATCATCAGCATGATCTTCTGGATTCCGATTTCCGAGGGGTGGGTTCCGGCCGTGCGTTCGGTGCCGCACGCGCCCAGCGCCAATGCCTTGGTCGACCTGGTGCTGAATGGCATCGTCGCGCCGGGAGCCCACATCGAGAAGACCAGGGAGCTGGATTTCGGCCCGCTGTTTCCTTCGTCAAAGGGGTTGTTCGACAAGGAATTCCTCACTCTGGCGCGCAAGGAAGCGTTGCTCCGCGCGGCGTCGCAACTGTTCAACCAGAAGGGCATCGACGCCACTTCGCTTGATGAGGTCGCGGCAGCCGTCGGCGCTACCAAACGCGCGATCCTGCATTACTTTGGCGACAAGCTGGCACTGGCAGAGCAGGCCTACAAACGCGCCTACCGGATATATCTGTTCATCCCGCAAACCCTGGCAGCGTCTGACCTGACCCCCGTGGAGCAACTTTCCAGCGCCTGGATCGCGATAAGCGAAGCCTATCTTCAGGATGATGTTGCGCCGCTGACTTCACGCGCCGGACTTGGCGGCTTCGGCAAGGCGGCGCGCGAGGACATCGAGGGACTGTCGGTACAGCTGACGCGCGACTATCGCGAAATCCTGGCCAACGCGCGCGCGGCTGGCCAGCTCAGGCAGTTCGATGACGGCGCATTTCTGATGGTGGTTGCCGGGGCGTGTTCATGGCTGGCGCGCGGAATATTCTCGGCCGAACCCAGCGAGTATGGAAGGATCAGTAAGGAAATCAGCGATTTGCTCATGATGGGCCTGCGGCACGAGTAGCAAATGCTGCAATTTCATTTGACACGCAAGTCCTCACACGTATCATAACGTCAAATTGATGATACGGAGTTTCGGGATGAGCGACGAGCAATCGATCCGCGCTGCGGCGCGTGACACGCTGGGATTTGATCCCGCAGCCTTGGCCGAACGTTACCGGGTGGAACGCGAAAAGCGTCAGCAGCGCGAGGCAACCGAGGACTACGGTGAGGTAACGGGTGCACTCGCCGACGATCCCTATGCAGGCGAACCGATTGCCCGCGATCCTGTAGTTGAAGATCTGGACGTCGCGATCATCGGCGGCGGCTTTGGCGGGATGCTCGCGGCCGGTCGGCTGCGGCAGGCTGGCGTTGAGAACCTCAAGGTCATCGAAAAGGCCGGTGACTTCGGCGGGACGTGGTACTGGAACCGCTATCCCGGAGCGGCCTGTGATATTGAAGCCTATATCTATATGCCCCTGCTCGACGAACTTGGTTACGTCCCGTCGGAGAAATACGCCCGCGCACCGGAGATCCTCGAACACAGCCAGCGCATTGCCCGCCACTACGGGCTGTACGAGCGCGCGCTGCTACAAACCGAAGTAACGGGCATGGAATGGGACGCGGCGCGCTCGCGCTGGATCGTCACCACCAACCGGGGCGACCGACTGGCAGCGCGTTTCGTCGTCACCGCCAGCGGGCCGTTGCACAAGCCCAAGCTTCCCGCGATCCCCGGCGTCGAATCGTTCGCCGGTCACAGCTTTCACACCAGCCGTTGGGATTATGCCTACACCGGCGGTTCGCAGGCGGGCGGACTGACGGGGCTGGCCGGAAAACGTGTCGGAATCATCGGAACCGGAGCAACCGCGGTCCAGTGCATCCCGCATCTGGCCGCCGGAGCCGATCAACTTTTCGTCTTTCAGCGCACCCCCTCGTCGATCGACTTCCGCGGCGACCGCCCGACCGACAGGACCTGGGCTGAGGCGCTGGAGCCAGGCTGGCAACAGCGGCGCATGGACAACTTCAACATCATCGTTTCGGGAGGCCACCAGGACGTCGACATGGTGTCCGACGGCTGGACCGACATCCTGCGCAACCTGTCCGCGATGAGCAACGCCGACACGACACCTGCCGAGGCTGCCGAACTGATGCAGCTCGCCGATTTCCGAAAGATGGAGCAGATCCGCTCAAGGGTCGACGCGATCGTCGAGAACCCTGAGGTCGCAGAATTGCTCAAGCCTTACTACAACCAGATGTGCAAGCGCCCCTGTTTCCACGACGATTACCTTCCCGCCTTTAACCGCCCCAACGTGACGCTGATCGACACCCAGGGCGCGGGGGTTGAGCGGATCACACCAACCGGGGTGGTTGCCAACGGCACGGAATATGCCGTCGACTGCCTGGTCTTCGCGACGGGTTTCGAATTTGGAACCGACTACACCCGGCGCCTGGGCTTCGACATCGTGGGACGGGAAGGGCAATCGCTCGCGCACAAGTGGAGCGATGGCGCTTCAACCTTGCACGGGATGCACAGCCACGGGTTCCCCAACCTGTTCGTGATGAGCATCGTGCAGGCGGCCAACTCGCCCAATTTCACCCATATGCTGAACGAGCAGGCCAAGCATATCGCCTACATCGTCGGGCATTGCCGATCACAGAACGTCACGACGGTTGAAGCCGATCAGGCACATGAGGACGAATGGGTCGATACGATCGTCAAGCTGGGCGAACGGCAACGCGCCTTCGTGGAAAGCTGCACGCCGGGCTACTACAACAACGAAGGCCGCTCGACACAAAAGGCTGCGCGCAATGCCATGTATGGCGCGGGGCCGGTCGCGTTCATTGAGCTTCTCGAAAACTGGCGCGCAACACAGTCATTGCCGGGTTTGATCCAGGCGTAGCGATCGGCCACAGCGTCTGAAACCTGTTTGCATGGCGAAGAGCTTTGCAAACCTGGCCTGCTTGCGCTTGCCCCTTCAATCAGACCAAATGCGCTACCGCTCTTGGAAGATCTGAAGTGTTTACCGCTTGGTCGCCAGATTCCAACTCTGGTCTATGTTTCGTGGATTTCGCAGTGAATATGCGGCAGGTTCCGGCGAGCTGACTCGAGCCGGAAAACGTCGGCAATCGCCGCGAGCGGACTGTGTGGTAGGCACCCGTTCATAGTCAGGGTGACATGCGTTGGAGCCAAATCCGAGCGCGCAGATCGTCTTCTTACTTGTAGTCGGGAATTTTCGGGCCCGAGACGGTCGCCCATTTCATAGGCCCGCGTTGCGGCTTTCGACACCGATTTGACTGCAGCCGAAGAATGCTTGCCGCAAACCCCCGGATTTCCCGCAGGAACTTCGTCCCCGTAGGGGAAGGCTCTCTCTCGTCGGGATTTCAGGACTGATTGGTGCGGTCGAGAAGACTCGAACTTCCACGGGCTTTCGCCCACAACGACCTCAACGTTGCGCGTCTACCAGTTCCGCCACGACCGCTAAATCATCGGAGCGACGGTGTCGCCCCGGGGGGGTAGGAGCGCGCCATTAGCAAAGGGGATGCGGGGCTGCAAGCCGGTTAGGTACGGATTATTTTCGCCTTTGCCGCTCAACCCGGCTTCCAGCCGAACTCAGCCTTGACCGCCGCCTTGGGCACCTGGACCAGAGCTTCGTTGATCGAAACGCTTTCCCCCGGCGCCAGCACCCGTTTCGGGCTCTGCACCTCGGCGTTGTAAACCACGCGGTTTCGGGCATCGCGCAGCACGATCAGCACCGCCGGCACGCTCCGGGAAACTTCCGATGTGTTGGTTACTGTGCCGCTCGCGCCAAAATACCACGTGCCGTCCGGCAACTGGTGGCGATCCTGCTGTTTGGCCGGAAAGTCCAGCTTGAGCCCCGGCTGGGCCTCGGCGAACAGGGGGTGCGAGAAGGGCATCCAGTCAGGCAGGCCCCACCATGCGGTCGCGCCGATCACGCCCATGGCAACCGTGGCAAACAACACCGCGGCGATTGTCCACATTCGCGCCGGATTGCGGCGCGGGCGGAACGGCGGCTCATGCGCAAAGCTCGATGTGTCCGAATCGTAAGTGTAAGTGGTGGAAGCAGGCGACCACGCCGGCGCCTCAACCGTACCTTCGCCATAGCCGAACGGAGGCGCCGCCACCCTCTCCACATCGTCATCTTCGACCGGAACTTCTGCGGCCGGTGCTTCTGCCGCCGGAGCCGGGGTTTCCGGTTCGAAGGGGCGCGATTCGGCAACTGCAACCGGCGCCTCGGGCTCGGCTGTCGCAACGGCGGCTTCGTCCGATGAACTCCATGCCGAGCCCGGTTCCACGGGCTCTGGCGCGGCGGCCGGTGGAGGAGGGGGCGGAGGCGGAGGAGGTGGGGCAACTGTCGCGGTTATCGGCGGCGACAGTGCGGGGCCATCCTGAAACCAGCTATGACGGCATTTTGCACAGCGCACTGTGCGGCCATCGACGCCGATGGCGCTGTCCGGCACGACGTAGCGCGTGGCGCAGGCAGGGCATGCGATGATCATCGAGGCATGGTTAAACACGGGCAACGGTGTCGCCGCAATGCCTCGACTGTGAAAGGCGGGGCGCATTGCCCTTTTTTCCACATGGATTGGCCGCTATAGCGCCCGGGCCCACCTTTCGCCGGATCGAACCGCTGATCATGAATACCGCTATCGACGGCGAAATCGTCCAGTTTGACAACGTGGGGCTGCGCTATGGCACCGATCGCGAGGTGCTGAGCGACGTATCCTTCACCCTGTTTCCGGGCAGTTTCTATTTTCTTACCGGGGCGAGCGGTGCGGGCAAGACTTCGCTGCTCAGGCTGCTTTACCTCGCGCAGCGGCCTTCACGCGGAATGATCCGCATGTTCGGCACCGATGCGATCACCTTGCCACGCGACCGGTTGCCCGGTTTCCGCCGCCGCCTTGGCGTGGTGTTCCAGGACTTCCGGCTGGTTCAGCACCTGTCGGCGTTCGACAACGTGGCCTTGCCACTGCGTGTTGCCGGCGTGGCCGAGAAAGACCTGGCCAAGGCAGTCGCCGACATGCTCGAATGGGTTGGCCTTGCCGAACGGTCGCACGCGCGGCCTGCGCAGCTTTCAGGCGGTGAACAGCAGCGCGTTGCCATCGCCCGCGCGGTGATCGGGCGGCCCGAACTTCTCGTGGCTGACGAACCGACCGGCAACGTTGACCCCGAAATGGCGGTCAAGCTGCTGCGGTTGTTCGAGGCGCTTAACCGCCTGGGGACAACGGTTGTCGTGGCGACGCACGATGTCCACCTGCTCAAGAAGGTGCCGGATTCGTTGATCATGCGGCTCGACAAGGGGCGGCTTTCCGATCCGACTGGCGTGTTGCGCTACCCGCCGCGGCCGCGCGCGTTTCCGCGTGAGGGTGAGGTCTAGTGGCGTTCGGTCTGCCATTCAGGCTCTCCTTCCGCAGCCTTTCGGGCGGAGAAGCGGAGCTGATTCCCCAATCTCGCCTGTCGGGTCCGATGCCGTGGGTCATCGCGATCATGGTCGCCTTGACGGTGATCGCTGCGGCGGCGGGCCTTGCGCTATCCAATACCGCACGGAGCGCGTCCGACGAATTGTCTGGCGGGGTGACGGTCCAGGTCGTTGAAGCCAACCCGGTCGAGCGCAACCGTCAAGCCGCCGCCGCGGCTCAACGGTTGCGGGCGTTGCCGGGCGTGGCCGACGTCCACGTCGTTTCGCAGGACGAGGTCGAGCGGCTTATCGAGCCGTGGCTGGGCGCCCGGGCTGGCGACGATGCCGAAATCCCCGTGCCCGCATTGGTCGATGCCCGCCTGCGCGAACCGATCGGTGGCGAAAACCTGGGAGCCCTGCGCAGCGCGGTGCGTGAGGTCGCCCCCGCCGCCCGGGTCGATGCGCAGTCCGCCTGGCTCAAGCCGGTGTTCGGCGCGATCGATTCGTTGCGCCTGCTGGCGTTGACGCTGGTTCTGCTGCTCGGCTTCGCGTTTGCGGCAGCGGTTCTATTGGCGGTGCGCAACGCGCTTGGCGCAAATCGCGACACGATCGAGATTGTCCACCTGCTCGGCGGAACCGACGGCCAGGTGGCGCGAATATTCCAGCGCTCGGTCGCCTTCGATGCAGTCGGAGGTGGCACGGTCGGCCTTGCGCTTGGCCTGGTCGTGGTACTGTTCTTCGGGCGCCGTTTCGGCGATCTTGGGGCCGGGCTGGTCGGCGGCGGCGCCTTGCAATGGTATGACTGGGTGCTGCTTGCACTGGTGCCGATCGCGGGCATTCTTCTTGCGATGGTCACGGCGCGCTTCACCGTGCTGCGCGCGCTCAGGCGCATGCTTTGAGGGCGCTGCGACGACGATGATCCATCGCCTGTTCTCTGTTACGCTGATCGTCTGGTTCCTGGGCTTTGTGCTGTTCGCCGTGAGCCTGCCGCAGCCCGTTGGCAATGCCGGCACCGACGGCGTGGTGGTACTGACCGGCGGCAAGGGACGGATCGACCGCGGGTTCGAAGTCCTGCGCCAGGGGTGGGCCAGGCGCTTGCTTATCTCCGGTGTGGATCACAACGTGAAGCCGCGCGAATTCGCCGCGCGGTACAAGGCGAACGCCGCGCTGATGGCCTGCTGCGTCACGCTTGGCTACCGCGCGACGGATACGGTGACGAACGGCACCGAGACGGCGGACTGGGTCAAGGCGACGCAGATAGGTTCACTGCGGTTGGTGACCAGCGACTGGCACATGCGACGAGCTTCGCTCGAACTGCGCCGCGCCTTGCCGCCCGGCTTTACCATCGTCGAGGACGCGGTGCCTACGCAGCCCAGCCTCTATGTGCTGTTCCTCGAATATCACAAGCTGATGGCCCGTTATATCTCCGGCCTGTGGAAGCATTGATCCATGCGGGTGCTGCGCAATCTGGCCTTCTATCTTGCCTTCTACGGCGGCAGCGTATTCATCGTGCTGTCCTGCGTGATCGTGTTGTTTCTCGGTTCGCGGGAGCGGTTCCGTGCCGCGGTTGAAACCTGGTCGCTGTGGCAGCGCTGGTGCTGCCGCAACCTGCTGGGCATCACCGTGCGGGTCGAGGGGAACATGCCCGAAGGCCCTGTGCTGGTCGCGCTGAAGCACGAAAGCTTCTTCGAGGCGATCGACCTTCCCCAATTGCTCGACTATCCCGGCGTCTTCGCCAAGGCGGAATTGATGCGTATCCCGGTGTGGGGCCTTGCCGGAGAGCGCTATGGCCTGGTCGCCGTGGAGCGGGACCGGGGCGCCAAGGCCCTTCGTCACATGCTCACCGCGGCGCGCGAGCTGTCGGGGCAGGGGCGACCACTGGCAATCTTTCCCGAAGGAACCCGCGTTCCCCACGGGACAGCGCCCGAACTCAAGTCAGGTTTTGCCGGGCTTTACAAGCTCCTTGGCCTGCCGGTGGTGGCGGTGGCGATCAATTCCGGCCCACTCTATCACCGCCTGATCAAGCGGGCCGGTGTGATCACCTACAGGATGTCCGAGCCGATCCCGCCGGGCCTTCCGCGTGAAGAGGCCGAGCAGCGGGTCCGCCGGGCCATCAATGCGCTGAACGACCATGACCAAACCGACGCCTAAGCGTTCCCCTCTCGAAGTGCTTGGCCCGGGTCTGGTCACCGGGGCGGCAGACGATGACCCATCCGGCATCGGCACCTACAGCCAGGTTGGCGCGCAGTTCGGCTATGGCCTGGCCTGGACGATGTTCTTCGGCTTTCCCCTGCTCGCTTCGATCCAGGCGATCTGCGCGCGGATCGGGGCGATCACCGGAATGGGTATCGCCCAGAACCTGCGCCGGCACTATCCGCCGTGGCTGCTGCGCGTGGTGGTGCTGTTGCTGCTGGTCGCGAATATCATCAACCTGGGCGCCGACCTGGGAGCGATGGGGGCCGTGCTGGCCCTGGTCGTGAAAGGTCCGGTGCTGCTCTACACGGTCCTGTTCGGCGTGGTCAGCGTGCTGCTTGAGGTATTGCTCTCCTACAGCCAGTACGAACGGGTGCTCAAATGGACGACGCTTTCGCTGTTCGCCTATGTCGGGGTGGTGTTTGTTGCTGATGTGCCGTGGCGCACCGCGATTTTTGACATTCTTGTTCCCCATTTCACTTTCGACCGCGATCACGCCATGGCGCTGGTGGCGATCTTCGGGACGACGATCAGCCCCTACCTGTTCTTCTGGCAGGCCGGGCAGGAAG
>JAGWUU010000320.1 GCA_028868335.1 Sphingomonadales bacterium
AGCCCTTGGCAACCAAGCAGTGCGGCGACGAGCCGTCGTTCGGGCCCGCGGCGTCCGGCGGTGAGCGCCACACCCGTCCGGGCCCAAGTATACTATTGGTTGACATAATCGGACGGGAGGCGGCTTCCGCCGATGTCAACCAATAGTATACTAAGGCCCGGGTGATCCACGGGGGGTGCCTCAGGCCCGGAGGGCGGTGGCGAACGGCGCGCCGGTTTTCGCCCGGATGGCCTCGACCGTGACGCCGGGGTGCAGTTCCGTGAGCACGAGCCCGCCGCCGGGTTTCACTTCGAACACGCAGAGGTCGGTGATGATGAGGCTGACGACGCCCTTGCCGGTGATCGGCAAGGTGCATTGCTTGAGAATCTTCGGACTGCCGTCCTTCGCGCAGTGCTCCATGACGGCCACGACCCGTTTCACGCCGGCGACGAGGTCCATCGCCCCGCCGGGGCCCTTCACCATCTTGCCGGGGACCATCCAGTTCGCGATGTCGCCGTTGTCGGCCACCTCGAGCGCGCCGAGGATCGACAGGTCGATGTGCCCGCCGCGAATCATGGCGAACGAGTCCGCACTGGAGAAAAACGCCGAACCAGGGATCGTCGTGATCGTCTGCTTGCCGGCGTTGATCAAATCGGGATCGACGGCGTTCTCCGCTGGGAACGGGCCGATGCCGAGCAGGCCGTTCTCGGATTGCAGCGTCACGTTCATGCCGGCCGGGATGAAGTTGGCTACCAGCGTCGGGATGCCGATGCCGAGGTTGACGTAGTAGCCGTCGCGCAGCTCCTGCGCGGCGCGAGCGGCCATCTGATCGCGGGTCCAGCCCTTGGCGAGGTGATCGTGCTTGGTCATCAGCCGACATCCGTGGTGCGAGTGGTGCGGAATTCGATCTTCTTGTCATAGGGCGCGCCCATGACCAGCCGCTGGACGTAAACGCCGGGCAAGTGGATGCAATCGGGGTTGAGGCTGCCGACCGGCACGATCTCTTCCACCTCGACCACGCAGACCTTGCCGCAGGTCGCGGCGGGCTGGTTGAAGTTGCGGGCGGTCTTGCGGAACACGACGTTGCCGGTCTCGTCCGCCTTCCATGCCTTGACGAGGGCCAGGTCGGCGAAGATCCCCTGTTCGAGGATGTAGTCCTCGCCGCCAAAGGTCTTCACTTCCTTGCCCTCAGCCACCAGGGTTCCAACCCCGGTTTTGGTATAAAAGCCGGGAATGCCCGCGCCGCCCGCGCGCATCCGTTCGGCGAGCGTTCCTTGCGGGCAGAACTCAACCTCAAGCTCGCCCGAAAGGTACTGGCGCTCGAATTCCTTGTTTTCGCCGACGTAGCTGGAGATCATCTTCCTGACCTGGCGCGTGCGCAGCAGCTTGCCGATGCCTTCGTTGTCGATCCCGGCGTTGTTGCTGGCGAAGGTCAGGTCCTTGACCCCGCTGTCGCGCACCGCATCGAGCAGGCGTTCGGGAATGCCGCACAGGCCAAAGCCCCCGCAAGCGATGAGCAAGCCGTCCTTGAGCAGGCCGTCAAGCGCCGCCGCGGCATCGGGATAGATCTTCTGGGCCATAGGTCCTCTGCCAGTCCTTCCACGTTTCGCAAATCCCCCTAGCGGTAAACATTCATCCCGACTAATGATTGTTTGTTTGCAGAATTGATAAGTAAAGCTGATGAGAAAACTGGCAATCTATCACCTTGAAACGCTGCTGTGGATCGCTCGGCTGGGCACCTTCCGCGCCGCGGCGGAGCGGCTGGGGACGACCCAGCCCGCCATTTCCGCCCGGGTCCGCGAGATCGAAGCGCAGCTTGGCATCGCGGTGTTCCGGCGCGAAGGGCGCGGCGTAGTGTTGACGGCGCGAGGGCGGCAATTGGTGCGCGACTGCGAACCGCTGCTCGCCGGGTTCGAACGGGCGCTGATGCAGGCCGGCGATCTGGGCGGGGCGCGCGGAGTGGTGCGCCTTGGCGCGGGCGAGATCGCTGCGGCAAGCTGCCTGCCCGGTTTCGTCCACGAGATCGAACGCGACCTGCCCGGCGTCACGCTTGAGGTGGAGCTGGACCTGACCGCGCGAATGCTCCAGCAACTGCTGGGCGGCACCCGCGATCTGGTGTTCCTGGCTGGCCCTGCTGCCAGTCCGGGGCTCTCGACCAAGCCGATCGGCGCGGTCAGTCTGGTCTGGGTGGCCAGTCCGCGCACTGCGGCCACTGGTCTGGAGAAGCCGCTCCCGCTGTGGAGCCTGCCGCCGCATTCGCCGATCCACCAGACCTTTCGCGACGAGCTGGCGCGCGGGCCGATCAGGGCCAGTTCGATCAACACCTGCAACAACGTGCGCTCGATGATCGATATCGTTGCGGGCGGGCGCGGTGCGGCGGTGCTACCCGAAACGATGGTGCGCGACGAGTTGGCGTGCGGCCTGCTGGTCGAGCTTGCACCGCGCCCCACCCGCACCATACAGTTCGAAGCCGCCATCCGCGCTGCCGAACAGGATCCGGTGATCCTGGAATTGTTCGACCGCGCCGGACGGCTGCGCATCGCCTGAACCGCAGGCGGAACGGGAGACAGCCATGCCCTTGCAGATCAAGCGGATTTATGAACCCGTCGACGACGGCGACGGCGCCCGGTTCCTGGTCGACCGGCTGTGGCCGCGCGGCGTGTCGAAGGAGCGGGCAGACCTTGCCGCCTGGCTCAAGGCGCTCAGCCCCAGCAACGAACTGCGCAAGACGTATCACGGCGCAACCGCCGGATCGGACACTGCCTGGAAGGCGTTCCAACGGGACTACGCTGCCGAACTGGACCAGGGCTCGCCCGAGATCACGGCTG
>JAGWUU010000321.1 GCA_028868335.1 Sphingomonadales bacterium
GCATGCCCTGCCCGGCCTCCTCGCCAACGTCGGTCAACTCAGCCGGGCGGACGCCGCGCGCCGCCAGTGCCTCGACCAGCGCGCGCGACAAGGGGTGGCGGCTGTGCGAGGCAAGGCCCAGTGCGATGGCCGCAGAGTCGGCAGGCAGGGCATCGAGCACCGCGGGATCGGGCAAAGGCCGCCCCATGGTGAGGGTGCCGGTCTTGTCAAGCAAGGCGCGGTCGACGGTGGCGATCCGTTCCAGCGCAGAGCCATCCTTGACCATCACGCCCCGCTTCATCAGCGCGCTGCACGCGACCACCTGCGCCACCGGCACAGCGAGGCCCAACGCGCAGGGGCAAGTGATGATCAGTACCGCGATGGCGAATACCAGCGCTTGGTGAACCCCCGCTCCGGCCAACAGCCAGCCTATGAACGTCAGCGCGGCAAGCGAGTGGACAGCCGGTGCGTAGAGTCGCGAAGCGCGATCGGCAATCCGCACGTAAGCCGAACGCGCCTGTCCGGAAGCATCCATCAGCCGCGCGATCTCGGCAAGGGTTGTGCCTTGCCCCGCTGCCGTCACCTGGATGTCGACCGGACTTTCGAGGTTGAGCGTGCCTGCGAGTACCACGTCACCCGAGGCAACGCGGATCGGCGCGCTCTCGCCGGTCAACAGCGACTGGTCGAACCGGCTCTCCCCCTTCACGACCTCGCCGTCGGCGGCGAGGCGTTCCCCGGCCGCAATCCGCACGATCATGCCGGGAACAAGGTCCGCCGCCGCGAGCCAATGAAGCTCTCCGTCAGCCGTAACAACCATTGCACCCGGCGACGCCTGACGCAGCAAGGCATCGACACCGGCGCGCGCGCGGTCACGCATCGCCGCATCGAGCGCGCGCCCGGCAAGGAGGAACAGGAGCAGCATCAGCGTGCCGTCGAACCACGCCTCGGGTGCGCGGTGCGCCGTCTCGTAAAGGCTGAGACCGGTTGCCAGAATCACGCCGATCGAGATCGGCACGTCCATGTTGGTCGTGCCGCGGCGGAGTGCGCTCCAGGCCGAGCGGAAGAACGGCATCCCGGCGTAGGCGATCGCCGGAACCCCGATTCCGGCGGAAAGCCAGTGGAACAGGTCACGGGTCGATCCGCCCGCGCCCGACCAGATGCTGACGGAAAGCAGCATCACGTTCATGCACGCGAACCCCGCAACCGCCAGCGGCGCAAGCAGTGGCTTCACCGCCGAAGGCGGCGGGGCGAGATCTTCCCCGCGCGGTTGGCTGGCGAAGCCGGTGGCGCTCAACGCCTCGACCAGTTCCGGCATGGTTACGGTCGCATCGTGGTCGACCCGCACCTGCCGCGCGGTCAGGTTGACCCGCGCCGTCACCACGCCGGGCAGCGCGCCAAGGCCGCGTTCGACCTTGGCCATGCAGCCAGCACAATGCATCCCCGGAACGACCAGGGTGGTCGTTGCCAGGGCGTCATCGCCCGGATCGCGGGCGAGTGCGGTCACAGGACGTTTTCCTCCGTGCGCCAGCGCGTAGCGCCCGACCGGGCTTCAAGCCGCGCGACCCAACGACCTTGGGGTAGCGCGTCGACGGATACGAAGGTGCCATCGGCCTGACGCGCGAACTTGAGCGGGCGATCGGGCAACCGCCCCAACGGATGCCAGGCATCGCCGCTCAGCACCGCATCGTCCGGCGCTCCGCCCAGCGTCACCACCAGGTGGCCATCACTGCGCCGTTTTGCTTCGGCGGACCAGCCCAGCGCCTTTTCCTTGGCGGCCTCATGCAGCCAGCCGTTGTATTCCTGGCTGGCGACATAGGAGTTTTCGACGACAACCCCGCCGAAAGTGCCGATCGCCTCCCGCGCCATATAGACGTTTACCGCGATCACCACAGCGAAGAACGCGACGAGAAGTGCAGCGGCGTGGCGGCCGGTGAACGGTCCGGTAGTGAAGGCGTTCATTGCGATGCTCCCTCAGGCGCGTCGAAGCGTACCTGGCGGCTGTCGCCGCCGCCGTCCTTGTCGAGCGCGCGCAACGATAGTGTGAAATGCTGCGGTGCAGTGCCGTCCGGCGCGACGACATAGACCCGCAATGGTTCGACCTGATCGGCCGGCACCGTAAAGCGGAGCACCCGCGTCGCGCTGTCGCGCGAGGTGTCATCGGTCCACATCTTGCCGCCGGGCAAGCCATCCATCGCAACTTCCATTGGCCTGGGTCGGGCTTCCATATTGCGCAGCTTGACGGTGTAGGCGTTGCGGATCTCGCCGCTGCTCAATGTCATGTAGGGCGGGTTGCGATCCTTCTGCACCGCAATGTCGATGTGCTTGCGGGCGCCAAGCGCGAACAGCAGACCGAAACCGAGCGCACCCCACACGCCGAGGTAAACGAGCGTGCGGGTGTGGAACAGCGCCTTTGCAATTGGCCGTGGCTGCCCGCCGGCACGTTCGATTGCGCAATCTTCCAGGGTCGCATAGTCGATCAGGCCGCGTGGGCGGCCGATCTGCGCCATGACCTTGTCACAAGCGTCGATGCACAGCGCGCAGGTGATGCAGGCGATGTCCGGCCCGTTACGAATATCATAGCCGGTCGGGCACGAATTGACGCACTGGTTGCAGTCGATGCAGTCACCCACTGCACCGGGATTCTTTTCTGCCTGCTTGACGCTGCCGCGTGGCTCGCCCCGCCAATCCTTGTAGGTGACGATCAGCGATTTTTCATCGAGCATCGCTGTCTGAATACGCGGCCAGGGGCACATGTAGATACAGATCTGCTCGCGCATGAAGCCGCCGAAGATGAAGGTCGTGGCGGTCAGCACG
>JAGWUU010000048.1 GCA_028868335.1 Sphingomonadales bacterium
CCGACAAAGGGTTGGAGGCGCGGCCCGCCAAGGCGCAGATCACGATCCGTCACCTCCTCACCCATACCGCGGGCCTCGGCTATGCGGGCGTCGGCAGGAACAAGGTGGCCGATGCGCTGAAGCGGTTGGGCGTAAACCCGGGAATAGTTTCCAACCTGCCCATTCCCGGCATCAACGACGGGCCGCCAACGCCCGATCAGGACGAATTCCTCCGCCGCGCTGCTACGGTTCCCCTGGTTGCCGAACCCGGTGCGAAGTGGCGCTATTCGATGGGGCTCGACGTACTTGGCATCATCATAGCCCGTGTTGCGGGAACGAAGAGTCTGGCGGAGTTTCTCCACGAACGGATGTTTGCCCCGCTGGGCATGACCGGCAGCTTCTTCACCGTGCCGACCTCCGCGCTGCCAAGGCTGACGACAAACTATGCGTTGATGGGCGGGCTGCCGTTGCCGATCGACCGGCCGCTCAGTTCGGTCTATCGCAACCCGCCGTTCGCGTTCGGAGGATCGGGTCTGGTGACGAGCCCGGCGGACTATGATCGCTTTCTTGCGATGATCGTCAACGGTGGCAAGCACCTCGGCAAGCAGGTGATTAGCCCGGCGGCGGTAAAACTCGGCACCTCCAACCTGCTCCCGCCAGATGCCGATACCAAGGGCACCTGGATAGCCGACTACGATTTCGGCGCGGGGGGGCTGGTAGGGAAGGGCAAGGATGCCGGTTTGTTCGGCTGGTCGGGCGCGGCTGGCACCGTCGGTTTCGCCCAGACCCGGCTGGCGCTGCGGACCGGGCTGTTCGTTCAGTACATGCCCCAGGACGTGTTGCCGGTGCTCAAGGAATTCCCCGCCGCCGTCGCGAGCGACCTCAAGACCATGGGGCTGGGCGCATGACGATCGGGACGATGGCCTTCGCCGGATCGGGGCTCGACAGGGCGGACCATATCCGGTCCGATCCCGAGAAGCTCGCTGCGCTGATGGACTGGCGGGCCCGGTTGCTGCGGCTCGACGGGCTCGATCCGGTGATCTCGCCTGAATCGACCCTCGATTGGGGAACACTGGCCGATGCCGCGGCGGATAGCGAACTGGTGTTCCTTGGGCTGATCGGCGGGCGCGGCTGCTTCGCGGAGGTTTCGCCTGACCTGATCGGATCGGTCGCATCGCCCAACCCGCGGCTGTGGGCGGCAATGGCCGCGCTCGAACCCACGGAGCTGGCGATCTATGGCGCGGCACGCAGCCTTGTCGACTGGCACGCGCGGCACCGCTACTGCGCCCGGTGTGGCTGCCCGACCATACTCGCCAAGGGTGGATGGCAGCGCAACTGCACTGGCGAAACATGCCGGGGCGAACACTTTCCCCGCGTCGATCCGGTGACGATCATGCTGGTCGAACATGAAGGGCGCTTGCTGCTCGGTCGTCAGCCTCGCTTTCCGCCGCGGCGCTTTTCGACGCTGGCGGGCTTCGTTGAGCCGGGCGAAAGCATCGAGGAGGCCGTCGCGCGCGAGGTGCTGGAAGAGGCCGGAATAGTGGTGCGCGACGTGGGCTATGTCGGCAGCCAGCCCTGGCCGTTCCCGTCGAGCCTGATGATCGGTTGCCACGCAAAGGCCGACAGCGCGGAACTGACCGTCGACCGTACCGAACTTGAAGAAGCCGACTGGTTCACCCGCGCGGAGGTAGAGGCGGCAATGCGCGGAGAAGAGGATGGGCGCTTCCTGGCTCCGCCGCCGCACGCCATCGCGCATCACTTGCTCAAGTGGTGGATCGCCCGATGAGCGCGCCGGTCAAAGTCAGCATCGACATCTGGTCTGATGTCATGTGCCCCTGGTGCGCCATCGGCTACAGCCAATTGCGCAAGGGCCTTGCCCAGCTCGATGGAGAAATTGAGGCTGAAATCAGATGGTTGCCGTTCGAACTTAACCCGGATATGGTGCCTGAAGGTGAGGACTGGCGCGATCACGTCCGGCGCAAATATGGCCGCAGTCCCGAGGAATCGGGGGCGAACCGTGCGCGCCTGGTCGAGGCGGGGGATCGTGCGGGCTACGATTTTCGCTGGCATGGCGAGGGCGAGGAACCGCCTACGCGAATCTGGAATACCTTCGCCGCGCACAAACTGCTCAAGTGGACGCTGATCGAGCATGGGGCCGCGGCGCAGACCCGGCTCAAGCTCGCGCTGTTCAATGCCCATTTCCAGCAGCGGCGCGACATGTCCGATCCCGACGTGTTGGCCGATGTCGCCGCATCCACCGGATTGGATCGTGACGCGGCACGCCGGGCGATCGACGATGACGCGCTTGCCGCGATCGTTCGCGAAGAAGAACGCATGGCCTGGGACATGAACATCACCGGCGTTCCGGCGATGGTGGTTCAGGGCAAGTTCCTCATTCCCGGGGCGCAGGAGCCGGAAACCTACGTCAACGCGCTGCGCCGGGTGGTGGCGCGCGAGGGGATCAATGAATCAGAAGCTTGATCCCTGACAGCATCAGCACAAAGGCCAGTGCCGGACGCAGGATGTGATCGGGTGCCCGGCTGGCGAGCAAACTGCCGATCACGACCCCTGGGATCGAGCCCATCAGCAGGTTGACCAGCAGGGTGCCGTTAACCCCGCCGATGATCCAATGGCCGAATCCGGCGACAAACGCCAAGGGAACGGCGTGGGCGATGTCTGATCCGATCAGCTTCAGTACCGGCAACCGGCGATAGAGCATCAGCAGGACGGTCATCCCGACCGCGCCCGCGCCGACCGATGAAATCGAAACCAGCACGCCCAGCAGCGCACCGAGCGCCACTGTGGGCACCAGCGCGTGATCGGCGGCGACCGGGTGGTGGGTCGCACCATAGGCCAGCAGCCTGCGCTGGAACAGGATCCCGATCGCGGTGAGGATCAGCATGGCGCCCAGCACGTTCAGGATGATCGTGTTGGCGCCATGGCCGACGTGGATGAATGTGTTGAGCCCGATCAGCGTGAGGATAGCGGCGGGCAGGCTTCCGGTCGCGAGGCGCCGCACGATCTTCCAGTCCACCGTTTCGCGCACGCCGTGAACCGCGCTGCCGACAGACTTGGTGATCGCCGCATAGAGCAGGTCCGTGCCGACCGCCGTGGCGGGGCTGACACCGAAAACCAGCACCAGCAGCGGCGTCATCAGCGAGCCGCCGCCCACGCCGGTCAGGCCGACAAGAAATCCCACCAGCAGCCCGGCCATGGCGTGAGGCAGATCGAAAGCGGCGACGTCGGGCATCGTGCGGCGAGTTCCTGAACCTGCGGCGAGATGCCGTCGATCCGCGCATGCCATCCTGCGCGCGCAACGCGAAGAGAGCAATGCCGTTGCGGACGATAGGAAAACTTCGCGCGGCCGCGTGCGATCAATGGCAAGTTGCGTGGACCCGGCTGCCGTCGCAGCGCGAATTGACTGGCATCGGCGCGCCTGCATTTCCTTCGCCCGCGCAATGGCCCCGGTGAATCTCGAACGGTAAAGACACGCAGCTTGGGGTTGGCCACGCTCCCGTCGATAGCCACCTGCACTGGCAACCCATGGCGCCGCTCTTGTCTGCCCGCTTGCCCCAAGACGGAGTGTCAGGGCAGTGTCGCATGCCCTCTGCCGCCGCTTCGCCACCGGGTTTCTTGGGAAATTCGTATCGAGGGGGTTGAGCTTCATCTTCGTTCTTTCGTCGCCAGGACGAAGCCCAAACCATTCTCAATTCACAGCTTCAAATCTGTGTCACATATGCACGCTATGGCGTGATCTTGACCTGATCGATCTGCATGAAGCTGCCGCCGGTCTTCACCAGCTTTACAGTGTGCGTACCCGACGGAAGGAACTGGGCCGAGTAAATCGTCGCATGTTCTTCGTCGGTCGCGGGCCGCAGAGATCCAGCTTCGCCGATCGCTACGGCGGTTGTGGAACAAGTGCATCATTGATGCAACGGATGGGCCTCGCCGCGCAAATCGATGCTATCGAAGAGAGTTGGGACCCATCGCGAAATTTGCGAAAACGTCAGTTTCAGGTCCTGTCGCCAGATGCGGCGCGAGGTGCGTTCAGACCAGCCCGAGCCGGGCTAGGTCGCTGGCCAGCTTGCCCGGCATGACGTCTCCGGTGGTTTCACCTTCGGCCAGGTCGCGGGGGGCGTCGTTGTCGTCAAGGTAACGCCAGCCCTGGTGGGCGCGCTTGGGCTGGGGGAATACATCGATCAGCGTGGTGCCGATCACTATGTGGGTCTTGCCACCCTCGGCTTCCTCGAAGCGCAGGATCGGGCTGCGCATGACGAGCTGGTGCTTGTAGATCCAGAACAGCGAGCCGCCCGGCGATCCGTCGAGAGGCGCGATTTCCTCATGCCGCTTGGGGAGATAGCGCGTGGTCAGGCGTGCTTCCTCCCCGCGCGTTGCGAACCATGATCGCATGTCCTCGAGGGAGGTGGCGCCATAGGCAACCTTGGTCAGGTGCAGCGGCACAGGCTACAGCAACATCAGCGTTGCCAGGCCGAGGAAGAAGAAGAAGCCAAGCGTGTCTGTCATGGTGGTGACGAAAACGGTCGAGACAACGGCCGGGTCGATCTTCAGCTTGTTCAACCCCAGTGGAATGAGCACACCTGACAACCCGGCGTTGAGCGAGTTCAGCAGCATCGCCAGCATCGCTACCAGCGCCAGCTTGGGGTCGTGGTAGATCAGCATGCAAGCCAGTGCCATCATGAAACCAAAACCGATGCCGTTGGCGCTGGCGATCCACCATTCGCGCAGGATCATGCGCCAGGTGTTGGAATCGGTAAGCTGGTTGGTCGCCAATGCGCGAACCGTCACGGCCATGGTCTGGGTGGCCGCATTGCCACCCATGCCGGTGATGATCGGCATGATGACCGCAAGGACCACGAGCCGGGCAATGGTCGCCTCGAAGGCCGCGACAACCGCGCTCGCCAGAATGGCGGTGAGCAGGTTGATGAACAGCCACGCCATCCGGCTGCGGATCGTCTGGGGCAGCGGTTCGTTGATGTCGCCATCGCCCGCGCCCGAAAGTGCCAGGACGTCCTCGCCGGCCTCTTCCTGGATGATGTGGACCACGTCGTCGACGGTGATCTGGCCGACCAGTCGGCCATCCTCATCGACCACGGCGGCGCTGATCAATGCGTATTTCTGGAAGCGCAGCGCAACTTCTTCCTGGTCCATCGTCACCGGGATCAGGGTCTGGTCGCGCTTCATCACATCGGTCAGCGCGATCGAGCGCGGGCAGCGCAGAATCCACGAAAGCTGGCAGGTGCCGATCGGCTTGTGCCGGGCATCGACCACGAAGACTTCCCAGAACTCATTGGCCAGATCGCGGCCTTCGCGCAGATAGTCGATAAGGCTGCCGACCGTCATGTGCTCTGGCACCGCGACAAGATCGCGGCTCATCAGACGTCCGGCGGATTCCTCGGGATAGGACAGCGCGGTTTCGATCGCCGCGCGGTCCTCCGGCTCCATCTCGGCCAGGACCGCCTGCTGGTCCTCGTGATCGAGGTCCTCCAGCATGGCCACCGCGTCGTCGGTGTCGAGTTGTTCGGCAATGTCGGCGACGGTTTCGGCGGGCAGGGATTCGACCAGCAGCTCGCGGACGTGATCGTTCAGCTCGGCGATCACCTCGCTGCCCATCAGGTCGCTGATCGCCTTTGCCAACAGCGGGCGCTCGTCGGTGCCAAGCAGTTCAAACAGATCGGCGATGTCGGCGGGGTGGAGCGGCTCCACCAGGTCATAGACCTGATCCTTCTCGCCAGCGTCCAGAAGATCGCGAACCTTGCGGACGAAGTCCTTCTTCAGCGTGTTTTCTTCGTCGAGACTTTCGCTTTCACGCGGGGCATCGGCCGCAGTTGCGGCATCGACCAGCATTTCGGGGGCGAGGTCCTCGGGAGTCATCGGCGCCGGTCTAGGCTGCCTGCCTGCAAAAGCAACCGGGCAAGGCGTGACTTTGCCGGCAAGGTGCCTATATCGGCGGGCAAATCCCTGCAGGAGATACCACATGGCCGACGAATACCTTACGCTTACCCTCGATACCGGCAACGGCGCCGGCGGCGACGTGAAGATCAAGCTGCGTTCTGACCTGGCCCCCGGCCACGTCGCGCGGATCAAGGAACTGGTCGGCGAAGGGTTCTACGACGGGATCAAGTTCCACCGTGTGATCCCCGGCTTCATGGCCCAGGGCGGTTGCCCCAACGGCACCGGAATGGGCGGATCGGACAAGCCCGACCTCCAGGCCGAGTTCAACAACGAGCCGCACGTGCGCGGAGTTTGCTCGATGGCGCGGACCAACGCTCCGCACTCGGCCAACAGCCAGTTCTTCATCTGCTTCGACGACGCCACCTTCCTTGACCGCCAGTACACCGTCTGGGGCCAGGTGGTCGAAGGCATGGAAAACGTGGACGCGCTGCCCAAGGGCGAACCCCCGCGCGAGCCGGGCAAGATCGTCAAGGCGACGGTCAGCGAGGGCTGAGCGCGCGCTCCCCTCTCCCAACCCTCTCCCCTCAAGGGGAGAGGGTTATTGCTGCGGTGCGGTCGGCACCGCCACTCGCCGCACGGTCAGCACCTTGACCGGCGGTTCAAGCATCTGGCCCTTCAGCGGCCCTTCGCCCTTGGTCGGCGAAAGTGGCGAGTCCCAGATCTTCTTCACCACGTCCATGCCCGAAACGACGTGGCCGAATGCGGCAAAACCCGCCTGAATATCGGGATTTGGTGATTTGGGATCGGCATCGAGGCCGGTCAGGTCCGACAACAGGATCGAGAAGTCGGCCATTGCCGTGCCTGGAGCATAACGGGCCATCGAAATTGTTCCGGCCTTGTGGCTGATCCCGGTCAGGGTGGTCGGTTCGTGCGCGATGGGCTTGAATACTTTCAGCGGATTGGCCTGCAATCCCGCTTGTATCAGGCCGTTCGGCTGGGTTCCCCAGTCGAGCCGCATCGAGCGATAGAACGGTATGCCGTCGAACTTTTTCGCATCGACATAGTGAACGAAATTTTCGACGGTGATCGGCGCGTGCTTGTGATCGAGGTCAAGCTCGATCGTGCCAAGCGCCGTCACCATGGCCACGCGCACCGTGTCCGGCAACGGCACCGGAGCAACCGGAGCAGGCCTGGGCTTGGCAACGCGCGCTCTGGGCCTGGCGGCATCGGCGGCGGTTGCGGACAGGGCGAAGGCGGCAAGCGCGAGCAGTGCGAATCGACGGTTCATCCGTCCATTATGCCGCGCGGCGAATTGAAGGCCACCCGTACCGTTGCACGATGCCTTGCCACTTATCGTCATCCGGGGCTTGACCCTGGATGATGGAAAGCGGGCGGCCTAAAGTCCGGCCTTGACCAGCCAGTCGTGGAAGATCCGCACCGAGCGCATTTCAAGCGCGTGAGGGCGGCAGATGAACCAGTACGAATAGGGGCTCTCCACCTCGACATCGAACAGCTTGGCAAGGCGGTTGTCGTGGCTGCGGCGGAAATGGTCGTCGTGCATGATCGCGATGCCCAGGCCGTTGGCCGCGCCTTCGAGGATCATCTGGCCCGAATCGAAGTGATCGACCGCCATCGGCTCAAGGTCGGGCATGCCCAGCGCTTGCTTCCACGCAACGAAGCTGTCGGGCAGCTCGGTGTGGATCAGGAAGGTCTGGCGCGACAGCGCCTCGCGGCTTGGGTTGGGGCCGATCTCCTCGGCCAGCGTCTTGGAGGTGAAGGCATAGACCCGGTTGTGGTCGAGCCGCACCGAATGGAACGCCGGATCGGGCTGCTTGGAAAGGATGATCGCCGCATCAAGCGTATCGCCGACCCTGGTTTCAAGATGCGGGCTGGTGTCGATGTCGATGTGCAGGCGGGGATGGGCCTTGCGCAGTTCGGGTAGCCGCGGAAACAGCCGCTGGGTGCCGAACAGTGGCAGCACGCCCAGGTGCAGGCGCAGAACCTTGGAATCCTCTACCTGCCCTTCGACTGCCGCGGCCAGTTCATCGAATTTCAGGCTGACCGCATCGTAGAAGGCCTGACCGTCATCCGTCAGTTTCATCGCCTGGTGCTGCCGGGTGAACAGCCGCTTGCCGATGAAATCCTCAAGCGCGGAAACGCGCCGTGACAGCGCCGAGGGACTGAGCCCCAATTCGTCGGCCGCAGCACGGGCGCTGCCCAGCCGGACGATCCGCACGAACGCTTCGATCGCGCGCAGTGGGGGGAGACGGCGGATTGCCACGCAGGGTTACTCTTCCGATTCTTCGGTTTTTGGGGGAGGCGGGTGCAGCCGCAGACGCGTAACGTGTTTTTCGTTACCCGCAACTACTTCCAGCTTCCACCCGCTGTCATGGGCAAGGATCGCGCCGACAGGTGGAACCTGCCCCGCAAGAAGAAAGGCAAGGCCGCCCAGGGTATCGACGTCTTCCTCCACCTCGCCAAGCCGGGCGTCGATGCGTTCGCCCACCTCGTCGAGTTCGGTACGGGCATCTGCTTCCCACATGCCCTCACCCAGAGGTGTGAGCATGTCTTCCGGCGCGTCATCGTGCTCGTCCTCGATCTCGCCGATGATTTCCTCGACCAGGTCCTCGATGGTTATGATGCCGTCCGTGCCGGAATATTCGTCGATCACCACGGCAAGGTGGACGCGGCTGGCGCGCATGTCGTTGAGCACGTCAAGCGCGTTGCGCGCCTGCGGCACGAACAGCGGCTGGCGTAGCAGGTTCGTCCAGTCCCGTGGCGGTTTGCCGCTGACGAGGAACGGGAAAACGTCCTTCATCAGCACCATCCCGACGATTTCGTCGAGCGTTTCGCCATAGACCGGCACGCGAGAGTGACCGTGTTCGGAAAAAACGCCGACCACCGCTTCCCAAGGCGCGGTTTGCGGGATCGCAATGATTTCGCCGCGCGGGATTGCGACGTCGTCGGCATCGTGTTCGCTGAAATGGAGCAGGTTGCGCAGCATCTGCCGCTCCAGTGGCGTCAGATCTCCATTGCTGGCTGCACCCTTGTTGCCATGATCCTCGTGCTCGTCGATCGCTTCCTCAATCTGGGCGCGAAGCGACTGGTCCGTATCGGAGCCGTCGAAAAACCGGCGGATTGCATGCCAAAGCGTGCGCCTACTGTCCGGCTCCGGTGAATGACTGTCGGCCATTGGCCTGAATAGATCCCTGTTATGCGTCGTGGTCGCCATATGGGTCGGCAATGCCGAGAAGCGCAAGCGCCTTTATTTCGATGAGTTCCATTGCCCTGGCGTCGGCTGGGGAAATCTCATGGTCATGGCCGGCAAGGTGGAGCAGGCCGTGGACGATCAGGTGGGCGGCGTGATGTTCAAGGCTGATGCCCTTGTCGGCCGCCTCACGCGCGCAGGTTTCAAGTGCCAGCGCGATGTCGCCGAGCAGTTCAGGCGGACCATCGGGGGTGAGGGCAAGCAGGTCCGCGCGCTCAAGCATCGGGAAGGACAGCACGTTGGTCGGCCTGTCCTTGCCGCGCCATTCGCGGTTGAGAGCATGGACTTCCGCGTCATCGGCAAACAGCAGCGATGCGGACAGGCGTGGGTTGGCGAGTTCAGGGGTGACGCCTGACAGGGCGGCGGCGGCGCGATTGGCAAGGTCCTCCCAATCGGGTGGGGAGGGCCAGGCTGCCTCGATCTCTGTATCAAGCTCCAATCAAACCCCCGTCACCCCGGGCTTGACCCGGGGTCGCGCTCCCTATGCCGTCGTCTCGGGGCGTGGCAAAGGAGAAAAACGGGCCCCCGGATCAAGTCCGGGGTGACGCCGGAGAGTAAGATCAAGTCCGGGGTGACGCCGGAGCGAGCGAAGGGTGACTACGCCTCGTGCCCCTCATAGGCCTCAACAATCCGTCCGACGATCGGATGGCGCACCACGTCCGCTCTTGTGAAGCGAGTCACCGCGACCCCCTCGACGCCTTCCAGCCGGACGACCGCGTCGTTGAGTCCGCTCATCGCCGGACCACCCGGAATATCGACCTGCTTGGGATCGCCACAGATCACCATGCGGCTGTTCATGCCGAAGCGGGTCAGGAACATTTTCATCTGCTCGCGCGAGGTGTTCTGCGCCTCATCGAGGATGACGAAGGCGTCGGCAAGCGTGCGCCCGCGCATGAAGGCGATCGGGGCAATCTCGATTTCGCCGCTGGCGATGCGCCGTTCCACCTGTTCGGGCGGCATGCAATCGTAGAGCGCATCGTAGAGCGGGCGCAGGTAGGGATCGACCTTTTCCTTCATGTCGCCGGGAAGGAAGCCGAGCCGCTCGCCCGCTTCCACCGCCGGGCGGCTGAGAATCAGGCGCTGGACCGATCCGGTGATGAGTTGGCTGACCGCCTGGGCCACCGCGACATAGGTTTTGCCCGTGCCCGCCGGGCCCAGCGCGAAGATCACGTCCTTGCTGGCGAGCGCGCGCATATATTCGATCTGGGTAGCGCTGCGCGGAACGATGGTTTTCTTGCGGGTACGGATGATGATCGGCGGCGCACCCTCATCGCCCGAAACGATCCCTTCGAGCGTCGGCTCTGCTGACATGACGATGATCGATTCGACGGCACCGGGATCAAGGTCCTGCCCCTGGAGCAACCGCTGGTGCATCGCTTTCAGCACGTCACGGGCGCGGGCGACGCCATCTTCAGGGCCCTCGATCTGGACGCGATTGCCACGGGCGGAAATGAACACGCCAAGCCGGTTTTCGATCAGGACAAGGTTGGCGTCGAACTGCCCGAACAGCGAACCAAGGATGGTCGCTTCGTCGAATTCGATCTCCGTCCGGGCTTTCCGGTGGGCATCCTGGCGATCTTGCGCCGTTTCATAGGCGCGGGCTGGTTTGCGGCTCATGCGCTCCTTTCGTTTCGGCCAACAGGGGCCTGATTCGGAAGATAGGCGCTTGGCTGATGGGGGCAAGCGAGCGACTCGCTGCCAGCGGTGGAAAAGCGATCACTCGCCACCGTCTGGGTTGTCGGCCCCATACTTCTTCCGATTCCCTGCATCGGGCTCGTTCCAGAATTGACCCCGTTAACCGTCACACAAGGAAAGCGACTCCGCGCTTGGGGGTTGGAGTTTCGCAATGTGAGAAAACGCGCCAATCAGTTCGTCTGAAAACAACTGCGAGAATTGACTATACCAACTGTCCCGAAAGCGAATTCGGTCCGGCCTCGACCAGTTCCACCTCGACCAGATCGCCGATCGCGACCTCGCCGGTGAAATGGACCGATTGCAGCCAGGGTGATTTGCCGAGCCACTGGCCTTCGTGCTTGCCGCGCCGTTCGACCAGCACGACGCAGCGCTTGCCGATCGATGCTCGGTTGAAAGCGATCTGTGAGACGTTCAGCGTCGTCTGAAGGCGTTGAAGTCGCTCATCCATGACGTCAAGGGGGACCTGCCCGTCCATCGTCGCAGCCGGGGTGCCGGGGCGCGCGGAATACTTGAAACTGAAGCACTGGGCATAGCCCACCTGTTCGACGAGTTTCAGCGTATCCTCGAACTCGGCATCGGTTTCGCCAGGAAAACCGACGATAAAATCGCCCGATAGAGCAATATCAGGCCGCGCCGCGCGGACCTTGTCGAGAATCGCCAGATAGCTCGCCGTCGTGTGACTGCGGTTCATCGCCTTCAGCACGCGATCGTTCCCGGCCTGAACCGGAAGGTGGAGGAACGGCATCAGCTTTTCGATGTCGCGGTGTGCGGCGATCAGCCCGTCCGTCATGTCGTTGGGATGGCTTGTGGTGTAGCGTATCCGCGCCAGGGCAGGGATTGCCGCCAGAGCCTCGATCAGCCGCTCCAGCCCGCGTCCGCCCGCATCGCGCCAGGCGTTGACGTTCTGGCCGAGCAGCGTGATTTCGCGTGCACCGGCATCGACCAGTCTCTTCGCTTCCTCAACCAGATCATTGAAGGGGCGTGAAATTTCAGCACCGCGAGTGTAAGGCACAACGCAGTAGGTGCAGAACTTGTCGCAGCCTTCCTGTACGGTCAGGAAGGCGCTGGGGCCGACCTTGCGCCGGGCCGGGAGCACATCGAACTTGGTCTCGGTCGGCATGTCGGTATCGACCGAGCGCCGTCCCTCCACGGCATCGGCGATCATCGCGGGCAAGCGGTGATAGGCCTGCGGGCCGACCACCATCGACACCGACGGCGCGCGGGTCATGATCTCCTCGCCCTCCGCCTGGGCGACGCAGCCAGCAACCGCGATCAGCGGCGCGGTTCCGTCCTCGCGCCTCAGGCGGCCGATGTCCGAATAGACCTTCTCCGCCGCCTTTTCACGGATGTGGCAGGTGTTGAGCACCACGAGGTCCGCCTCCTCGCCCTCCGGAGCAGGGGCGATACCCTGCTGGGCGAGCAGCTCGGCCATCCGCTCGCCATCATAGACGTTCATCTGGCAGCCGAAGCTCTTGACCCGGTAGGTCCTGGGTGGCGGGGTGGAGTGCATGGTATCTTTCGTCATCCCGGGCTTGGCCCGGGATCGCTGGCGGAAGTCGCATTTATTCGGCCAGCGGTCCCGGATCAAGTCCGGGACGACGTCATCCAGCAAGCGCTCGCAGGATCGCATCGCGTGCGGCGGCGGAGATTGTCTTGCGATTGGTCAATTGATCGCCGGAAAGCGGCGGCAGGAAGGTAACCGTTACCGGCACCGGGCGTCGCCAGGCGAGGATGCGCAGGAAGTTGTCGAGCCCATGCTCCTCTCCCACCCAGGCAATCTGCGCGGCTTCAGAACCGTAATCGAGCAGTACCGGCTGGACTGCGATTCCCGCAGGGAGCGGCTCGAATGCGGAGAGAAGCGAGCTTTTGAACGGGAGCAGCCCTGTGCCTTCGCTGGTTGTGCCTTCGGGAAAGATCGTCAACGCGTGGGTTTCGGCAAGGGCGACGCGCACCTGTTCGACCTGCTCCGCCACGCTGGCCCGATCGTGCCGGGCGACGAACACGGTGTCGTTCATCTTGCACAGCCATTTGAGCAGCGGCATCGTGGCGAGCCCGTCATGCCCGACAAAGGCAGTCCCGGTAATGAAGCTGAGCGCGGGAATGTCTATCCAACTGACATGGTTGGCCAGGAGGAACACGGGGCCGGTCGGCTTGACCCCGGCCGCTCTGATTTCCACCCCGGCAATTATCGCGATCCCGCCAAGGAATACGCGCGGCCAGGGGTTGGCGATACGCAACACGCGATAGATGTAGTAGAAGGGGATGCAAACCAACAACAGACCGACCATCGCCAGCAACCGCAACGTCACCCGCAGCCACGCCCGAAGCGAGTAGCCGCGCGGCAGGGCGAGAGCGGCGACCACTATGTTGTCAGCTTTCGCGGCCGAGGCGGACGCCGTACAGTTCCATCCGGTGGTCAACGAGGCGGAAGCCCAGTTTTTCAGCAATCTGGCGCTGCAATGCTTCCAGTTCGGGATCCACGAACTCTATTACATTACCGCTTTCGACATCGATCAGGTGATCGTGGTGCGCTTCCGGCGCGGCTTCGTAGCGGGACCGCCCATCGCCGAAATCGTGACGTTCGAGAATGCCGGCCTCTTCGAAAAGCCGGACCGTCCGATACACCGTGGCGATCGAAATCTTGGGGTCGATCGCGGAGGCGCGCTCATGCAGGCTTTCGACATCGGGATGGTCCGAGGCTTCGGACAGGACCTTGGCGATTACCCGGCGCTGCTCGGTAATTCGCAACCCGCGTTCGGCGCAGAGCGCTTCAATATCAATGGCCTGATGCAACGCGAACTCCGAGAGACATGAATTATCCCGCCGATCATAGACCGACGGGATAATTCTTCAACAAGGTGTTGAATTAGCTGTTCGGGCGCACGAATGTTGCCTCGACACAGCCGACATCAGCCGGTCTTCTTGCGTCCGCGCTTTTGGCCGGGCTTGCGCCCAAGACCGATCTTCTTCGCAAGGTCGCGGCGCTTCTCGGCATAGTTGGGGGCGACCATCGGGTAGTCGGCAGGCAGGTTCCACCGCGCGCGATACTGTTCCGGGGTCATGTTGTAGTGCGTCATCAGGTGACGCTTGAGCATCTTGAGCTTCTTGCCGTCTTC
>JAGWUU010000322.1 GCA_028868335.1 Sphingomonadales bacterium
TCATGCCAGACGTAGTCGTTCGACTGCGCGAAGATCAGCGACTTGACGAGGCTGAGCGTCGAGGTCGGGGAGACGTGGGCATAGCCCGGCCAGACATCGACCCCGGCCGCACGCATCGCCTCGATCGAGGCCTGCATCGCCGGCAGGATGCCTTTCTGGAAATCGAGCGTCGGGATGCCTCCGGCGATCTGGACGCGGATTTTGCGCCCCGCGAGCAGGCGCGAAAGTCGCTCGAGGTTGGCCGGGCCAGTCATCCGCATGAAGGTATCGACGATCACCTGGTAGCAGGTGGCGGGATGGCGCTCCATCACGTCGAACAGCGCGGTGAACTCGGCATCGTCTGCCAGCAGGGTTGGCACCGGGCGATCCGAGCCGTCGTGGTCGTGCATGTTGTCCGACAGTCCGAGCGCCCCGGCGCTCAGCGCGTCGTCGAGCAGTTCGGCCATCTTCGCGATTTCGTCCGCGGTCGCCGCGCGGTTCCACGCATCGACGCCCATCGCCGCGATCCGCAGCGGGATATGCCCGACGTAGCTTGCGTAGTTGAGCGGGACCTGGACATTGGCTTCAAACGACTTGCGGTATTCGGACCAGGTCAGCCAGTCCCACTTGACGAATTGCTTGAACGGCGCGAGCGGAATGTCCTCGAAAAACGAGAAGATTCCCATCACCTCGTCCTTGGCCGCCTGCGAGGGGTGCAGCGGGGCCATCGAGAATCCGCAGTTGCCGAGGATCATCGTGGTCGCGCCATAGCCGGGCAGCGGATCGAGATCGGGCTGCCACCACATGCTGGCGTCGTAATGGGTATGGCTTTCGATGAAGCCCGGCGTGACGTGGCACCCGGTGGCATCGACGACCCGCTCGCCGTGCGCGGTCAGGTTTGGTCCGACTTCGGTAATTGTCCCGTCGGCCACGCGGACATCGGCGGCAAAGGCATCGGCTCCGGTTCCGTCGACGACGGTTCCGTTCTTGATCAGCAGGCCAGACATGGTTCTCTCCCGGTCGTTGGTTCGCATCGACGGGCCGCATGGTCCGACTCTCGCCGTTGCCGCGCGAGGCTAGTCCCGAACGCCCCGATCGCGGAACGCGCCGGTTGTGATCTGGCTTACATGATGATCCGATCCGTATTACCGGACGATCCGCTTCACGCCAAAGCGGGCTGCGGTCCGATCAGCCGCCCAGCACGGCTCCGGCAAGATAGGGGACGCCGACCAGGCCGAGCAGGCCCAGCCTGCCCCACTGCGCCAGCCTGGGCGACTGGTGGTTCCACAGGCCCAGCGCGCCGAAGGCTCCGGCGGCGCCCGAGCCGGGAATCCAGAACCCGGCCAGGCCCGCGAAACCCAACAGGCCCATCAACCGGATGGCCCCTCCGGGCCGGGCCTTGTCGACCGGGTTCCTGATCCCGGCAAGTCCGGCAAGACCAAGCAGCCCCAACAGGCCTGCCACCGGGGCTATCGTCTCGAGCATCGAATTTGGTCCCTCTATCCGTCAGGCCAACGGCGGGCGGCGATGGCGCCACGGCGCGGCGCGTTCAAGCTGACCGGCCATGCGGAAGAGTAGCGCTTCCTCGCCATAGCGGGCGGTGAACATCACCCCGATCGGCAGACCGTCCTTCGACTGACCCAGCGGAACCGACATGCTTGGTTGGCCGGTGAGGTTGGCCATCTGGGTAAAGGGCGAGAACACCGCCGCACGCCTGCCCCACTCGGCAAAGTCGCAATCGGGTGACAGGCTGATCCGCCCAAGCGGCAAGGGTGGCTGTGCAAGCGTCGGGGCAAGAATCAGGTCGAACCGTTCCATGAATTGGCCAAGGTTGATCGCCAGCGTCTGCAACGTATTGTTGGCGCGCGCGTAGTCCATGCCGGTCACCGTCTTGCCAAAGCCCATGAAGGCGAGCGTCATTGGCTCTAGTACGTCCGGCCCCGGCACGATCCCGGTCGCCTTGCCGCGGTCGATCAAATCCGCGGCGACGGCCCCGGCCATGATCGTGAAAGCCGCCATGCCCACCGCACCCACGTCCCATTTGGGCTGGGCGATCTCGACATGATGGCCCAGGCTTTCGCACAGCTTCGCGGCTGCTTCGACAGCGGCCTTGCAATCGGGGTCGATCGGACTGCCCGCAGGTGCATCGAGCATCAGTGCAATCCGCAGCCGACCCGGATGCGTGGTGACCTGCGCCAGGAAACCATCGGCGGGCGCAGGGGCGCCGTAACGCGAACCCGGTTCGACGCCGTGGGTCGCATCAAGGATCGCGGCGTTGTCGCGCACGGTCCAGCTTACCGCGTGGTGAGCGGACAGCCCGCCCCACCCCTCGGTGCGCAGCGGCCCCATCGGAACACGGCCCCGACTGGGCTTGAGGCCGAACAGCCCGCAGCACGAGGCCGGGATGCGGATCGACCCGCCGCCATCGGTGGCATGAGCCGATGGAAGCACGCCCGTCGCCACCGCCACCGCCGCCCCGCCCGAGGAACCACCTGCGATCCGCGCGGGGTTCCAGGGGTTGCGGGTATCGCCGGTCAGCTTGTTCTCGGTGGTTCCGGTCAGTCCGAATTCGGGGGTCGTGGTCTTGCCGAAGACCACGAATCCGGCGGCTTCGATCCGGCGCACGAGTTCGGAAGTCTGGGTGGCCCGGAAACCCGTGTAGAACCGGCTCCCGCCCTCGGTCAGCTCGCCCTCGACATAAGTGTTGAGGTCCTTGAGCAGCCACGGCACCCCGGTGAACGGCCCACCGGGCAGCCCGGCGCAAACCGCGGCCCGCGCGCGATCATAGTGGCGCTGGGCCATGAAGTTGAAG
>JAGWUU010000049.1 GCA_028868335.1 Sphingomonadales bacterium
AACGCCGATACGCTGCGCAAGTCCGGCTTCTCGGACATGAACGACATCGACAAGATCGCCCCGGTGGTTCAGGTCAACCAGGACCAGGGCACGGTCAAGGTCACCGTCCGCGGCATTGGCACCACGTCGGGCGACGAGGCACAGGACACCTCGGTCGTGGTCAATATCGACGGTGAATACCTCAACCGCCCGAACGTGATGGGCATGTCGCTGTTCGACATGGGCCGGGTCGAGGTGCTGCGCGGCCCCCAGGGCACGCTTTACGGTCGCAACTCGACCGGCGGCGCGATCAATTTCATCACCCGCAAACCGGGCAAGGAGTTTGGCGTCAACGCCTCGGCCAGCTATGGCAACTTCAACGCGATCCGCCTTGACGGCGGCGTCGACCTGCCGCTGGGCAGCAACGCCGCGGTGCGCGTCGCGGGCTTCTACGAGGACCGCGACGGCTATACCAGCCACCCCGCTCAACCCGCCTTCTTCGTTTTCCCAAGCTATGCCGCGGGCCGATCTGACGACAACCACGCCTATGGCGGCCGCGTCTCGTTGCGCCTCGATCCGACCGACAAGCTCTCGATCAATGTCGCGGGCGAATACGCCAAGCGCAGCTTCACCCCCGGGATCTTCGCGGCGGGCGACCTCAACGGCGCGGGCAACGGCCCGACTGGCGGAGGCTGCAACAATGGCTTCACCCGCGTAGCCCCGGCCTATCCGCAGGTACTGTGCGTTCCGTCGAACACCAACCTGCTCAGCAGCGTCAACCGTGACAGTTATGCTGCGCCATTTTATGGCATCGGCCACGTCAGCGCGGAAACCTGGGCCGTGCGAGGGCGGGTGGCCTACGAATTCAGCGACGCGGCGACGCTCAGCTACATCGGCGGTTACCGCAAATACACCGGCGACCCGAATAGCCGCCTGACCCTCCCGACCATCTATCAGTCATTCAGCTTCCAGGACGAAGCGCAGACCCATAGCCACGAACTGCGGCTCAACGGCAAGATCAGCGGTGTGATCTACCAGATCGGCGGGTTCTACTTCCGCGAGAAGCAGGCGCGCGAAAGCGGCTTCTTGCTGCCGAGCTTCATCTTCGGCACGGCGCCGTTCACCCCAACTGGCGCCCCGACCCCCGGCACGTTCCTCAGCTATTTCGGCCGCTACGTTACGTCGGAGAGCAAGTCGGCCTTCGGGCAGATCGAAATTCCGCTGGGCGCAACCCTGACGGCCGTCGGCGGGCTTCGCTACACCGATGAAAAGCGCGACGCGCTCTATCTCAACGGGTCGCCGTTCGTGATCTACAACACGGCTTACCCGATAGCCGGTCGTCCGGATTGCACCGGGATCGGAACCTGCATCGTGGGCGGCCCCAACCCGGCGCTGTTCGCGTCGGGAGCGGTGCGCCCGAACATCAACACCTTGGGCGCGCAACGGCTACCGCTCGGAAGCTCGGATAACAAGCTGACCTGGCTGGCCGGTCTCAACTACAAGCCGAGCCCCGACACCCTGGTCTTCGCCAAGGTCTCGACAGGATTCAAGGGCGGCGGGTTCGATTCGGTCGGAACCTACAAACCGGAGACCAACACTGCCTACGAAGCGGGCTGGAAGCAGACCTTCGGCGATCATCGCCAGCACCAGTTCAACCTAGGCGCGTTCTATTACGACTACCGCGACCTTCAGGTTTCGGTGCTGCTCGACACCGCGGTCGGCGGTCAGACGTTCAACGCCGGCAAGGCGAAGATCTGGGGGATCGAGGCTTCGGGCAGCTTCCAGCTCGATGACAACACCAACTTCCACGCCTCGGTCAACTATCTCAACGCCGAGTACAAAGAGCTGTTCGCGCAGTTCAACGTGTTCGATGTCAGCGGTGTGTTGAACGGCATCGGCGATCTCGATCCCACTACACCGGGCATTCAGCAGCCCAACTTCGCGGGCAACCGTCCGCCCTTCTCGCCGGATTGGATCATCACCGCCGGGCTGGACCACACCTTCCAACTCGGTTCGGCGGGCACGCTGACGGCGCGCGTCGACACCACCTTCAAGAGCAAGTACTTCACCGACTTCTACAACTACCGTGACGGTAGCCAGAAGGCGTTCACTCAGACCGACCTGAGCCTTGAGTACAAACCGGAAGGCCGCAAGTTCTCGATCCTGGGCTTCGTCAAGAACCTCGAGAACATCCGCCCGCTGACCTACGGCAGCTTCATCTCGGCCGGGCCGGACGATGTGTTCAACTGGCAGTTCGGTGCGCCGCGCACCTATGGCGTGCGGGTTTCGGTCGACTTCTAGGTTACAACGGGATTGCGGGATGGCGGGGCAAGGCCGTCCCGCCATTCCCCTTCCACTTCGCAGCAGGCGGGCCTTCTCGGGTCCGCCTGTTCGCGTTTTCAGGTCAGGTCGGAAAAGGTCGCACCTGCGCCATAGAAGCGGACCGTACCGTCATGCGCTTCAGGTGCGGAAACCATTACGCAGAGCTGGACCCCGAAGCGGAGCGGCAACGGCTTGGCCAGAGCGATCTCGCTCAGTTGCCGGTCAGTGACCGGGCACCATTGGCGGAACGCGAGCTCGGGTTCGAAAGGCACCAGGATCGCCGCTGGACTGGTCAGGCGCGGGATCAGCTCGACCCGTTCCATCCCGCCGTGTTGTACCGTCATCCAGCCGATCGTCGCGCCATCGAGGCATTCCCACAACAGGCTGATCGACTGGAGCGAAAGCGGCCTGCCGTCCTGCTCAACCGGGGTGGGTAACGGAAAGTGGAACCACAGTGACTTACCCGCGCGAATGCGGAAGGCCGTGAAAAAGCCGCGGTAAAGGCCGCCCCCGTCGCTCCATTCCGCGCCGTCTATCGCGCCGAGGAAATCCGGCCCGCGCTCTTGCGGGACCACGGCGGCGGCGGGCACCCATAGGCGTTGCTCATGGCTCACCGGCTCAGCCCCACCAAGGATCCTTGCCCGGCCGCCACTTGATCGAACACCCGGCGCTAGGCACCTGCAGCTGGGGCGCGGGGCGCCCGGCGAGCAGCGCATCGACCGCTGCACGCATGTCCTCGCCGGTCACCGGGAGATCGGTCCGCTGTACCGGCGCACCCGGCACCGGTGGGTGCGGTAGCCTGGGCCGGCTCGAATCGAACTGCCCGGCATAGAACAGCGTGCGGTTCGGCCCATAGAGGAAGAAATCCGGCGTGCAGATCGCATTGTAGGCCAGTGCGACGTCCTGGCTCTCGTCATGGAGATAGGGGAACGGCAAAGCATGATCACGCGCGAAGGCTTGCATGTGGGGGTAATCGTCCTCGGCAAATTCGGCCGGGTCGTTCGCGGAGATCGCCACGATCTGAAGCCCCCTGCCCGCATAGTCGCGGGCAAATTCGCACAAACCGTCCAGCATGTGCAGCACGACCGGACAGTGGTTGCAGATGAAGGCGACCAACAGGGCTGGCGCGTCGAATTCCTCCAGCCTGCGAAGTTCGCCTTGGGTGTCTCGAAGCGCGAAGCGCGGTGCCGGTTTGCCGTAGTCCAGTTGGCGTGACCACTTGAGCATCGCATCTCTCCTCTAGAAATAGAATTTGCATTCTGATAATACCGTTCGGCACGCGCTGCAAGAGCCGCGCGATCGGGAGAGTTGACGCCATGACGAAGAGACAGCCGGGTGGATGGGACCGCCGCGATTTCCTGGCGGGCGCGGCGCTGCTGGCGCTGGCCCTTGGGGTGCCCTTCGCAGCGGTCAAGCTCTCCGACCTACCCGCCGACCTGGTTCCGACCGCGCGCCAGAGGCAGTTGATGAAGGAGGTCAGTCAACTGGTGATCCCGCGCACCGCCACCGCCGGGGCAGGCGAAGTCGGCACCGGCGATTTCGTGATCCTCGCTCTGGCTCATGGGCTGGAAGAGGCCCGCGCCGCCCTGCTGCAAGACGCGCCGCAATCGCTTCGGGCGCACCGCCGCGCCGACGGTTCGCTCGATCAGATGCGCTGGCTCGAAGCCGAACTCGATCATCGCGCGGGTGGTGATTTCCTTGATCAGGACGCCGCAGCCCGCAGTGCCGCGCTCGGCGCGCTCGATGCCGAAGCCTATGCTCACGGGGCGGACGGCCACCCTTGGCGTACGGTCAAGGCGCTCGTCCTGACTGGATACTACACCAGTGAAATTGGCGGTTCGAAGGAATTGCGCTTCGAACTGGTTCCCGGTCGCTATGACCCCGACCTGCCGGTCACGGCCCAGACGCGCGCGTATTCGAGCGACTGGACCGCGGTGGACTTCGGCTGAGGAGACAGGCGATGGACTTCGATGCGATCGTCGTTGGCTCGGGCATCACCGGCGGCTGGGCAGCCAAGGAATTGACCGAGGCCGGGCTCAAGGTCCTATTGATCGAGCGCGGGCGCGAAATTCGCCACCAGCAGGACTACACGACCGAAACCAAGACCCCGTGGGACATGCCCTTTCGCGGCGAGGGCGATCATGAACTCTATGCCCGCGAATACCCGGTGCAGATGCTCAACCGGCACTTCAACGAATATACGCAAAGCCACTTCGTCAACGATGCGGAGAGCCCCTATTCCACCGCGCCAGGCACCGATTTCACCTGGTTCCGCTCCTATGGCCTGGGCGGCCGCTCGCTGACCTGGGGGCGGCAGGCCTATCGCTGGTCGGACTACGATTTCCGCGCCAACGCGCGCGACGGCCACGGCACCGACTGGCCGATACGCTATGCCGACCTTGCCTCGTGGTACGATCATGTCGAGGATTTCATCGGCGTATCCGGCGCGGCGGAAGGCCTCGCCCAGCTTCCTGACGGCCGGTTTCAGCCAGCGATGGCCCTCAACGCGGTCGAGCAACATGTCCGCCAGGTGATGAAAGACAACTGGCCCGAGCGCTGCCTGACGATCGGTCGCACCGCCAACCTGACGCAAGAGAAGGACGGCAGGGCCAAGTGCCAGAACCGCTCGATCTGCGCGCGCGGCTGTTCGTTCGGAGCCTATTTCTCGACCCAGTCGAGCACGCTTCCCGCCGCACAGAAAACCGGACGGCTGACCGTGGTGACCGATGCGGTGGTCGAGGCGATCGACTACGATCCTGACAACCACCGCGTCACCGGAGTACGTTATATCGACCGCAAGGGCGGCACCCGCAAGGCCGCCACCGCGCGGTTGGTGTTTCTCAACGCCGGGGCGTTCAATTCGGTCCACGTCCTGCTCAATTCGGCGAGCGAGGCCATGCCGAACGGCCTTGCCAATTCCAGCGGCGTGCTGGGCACCCACATCATGGACCATGCCAACACCCTGTCGGCGATGGCGCTGATGCCGGGGTTCGAGGGCCATACCAGCTTCGGAAACCGCCCGACCGGGGTGATCGTCGCGCGCTATCGCAACATGGAGACGATGGACGGCGCGGGGCACAGCCGCGGCTATTCCTTCCAGGGCGGCGCGCTGCAAAGTACCTGGACCGCGGGCAAGCGCGAGGCCGGGATCGGTGCGGCGTACAAGGACAAGCTCCAGAAGCCGGGAATGTGGCGGATGGTGCTGGTGGGATTCGCTGACTGCGTGCCACGCGCCAGCAATCGCCTGACACTCGACCGCCGCCGGAGCGATGCCAATGGCCTGCCGCTGCTGAACATCGACTTTGCCTTCGGCAAGGAGGAACTCGCCGCGCTGGCTCAGGCCAAGGCTGACGCCGCCGAGATGCTGACCAGGGCTGGCGGGCGAGTGCTGATGGGGTTCGACCGTCCCGGCGCAGGCGGCACCGCGATCCACGAAATGGGTGGGGCGCGGATGGGGAATGATCCAGCAACATCAGTACTCAACAAGTGGAGTCAGGCGCACGACGCAGCCAACCTGTTCGTCACCGATGGCGCGCAGATGAGTTCCAGCGCCTGCCAGAACCCTTCGCTGACCTACATGGCGCTGACCGCCCGGGCCTGCGCCACCGCGGTTTCGCAGCTTCGCGAAGGCAAGCTCTGAGGTGAACGCCATTTCCGCGCTGTCCCCACGCCAGCAGAACCTTGCGCTGGTGACGCTGATCATCGCCGTGGTGCTGGAGATCGTCGACCTGACGATCATCAACACCGCGCTCCCGGCGATCTCCGCCGATTTCGCCGCCAATGCAGAGGCGGTGCAGTGGATCGTCGCCGGTTATGCGCTGAGCTTTGCCCTGCTGCTGATGGCCGGCGGACGGCTGGGCGACAGCTTCGGCTATCGCCGGGTGTTCCTGATCGGCGTGGCCGGCTTCACCCTCTCCTCGATGGCGTGCGGGTTGGCGCGAAATGCCGACGAACTGGTCGCCGCGCGACTGCTCCAGGGCGCGACCGGCGCGATCATGTCACCCCAGGCGATGGCCTTGATGCAGGTGCTGTTCTCGCCATTGGAGCGGGTTTCGAAACTGGCCCTGTTCGGGCTCGTCGGCGGTCTCGCCGCGATCGCCGGGCCGATCCTGGGAGGGTTGCTGATCAAGGCGAACCTGCTCGGACTTGGCTGGCGGCTGGTGTTCCTGATCAACTTCCCGGTAGGGCTGTTGGCACTGGTTTCAGGCTGGTATTTTCTGCCTGAACGCCGCTCGGCCCATCCGGCCGGGTTCGATGCCGCGGGCATGGCGTTGTTGGGCGCGGCGGTACTTGGCGTGCTCTGGCCGCTGACTCGCAGCGAAGCCGGGTGGACCTGGCGCGAATGGACCAGCCTTTCCTGCGTCGGACCGTTGGTGCTGTGGGCGTGGCATCATGTATCGGCGCGTATCGAAGCCCGGCGCCCGGCGCTGTTCGATCCCGCGCTGTTCGCAATCCGTCCGTTCCGGTTGGGGCTGGCGATCTCGATCGCCTTCGCCGCCGCCAATACCGGGTTCCTACTCGCCTTCGCTTTCGCGCTCCAGGCCGAACGCGGAGAGACGCCGCTGACGACCGGGTTGCTGCACATGCCGTTCGGACTGGGCGCGATGGTGGGGATCGCGGTGCTGGGGCGCAACTTCCTCCCCCGCTACGGCAAATGGGTGATGGTCGCGGGCGGAGTCACGATGGCCCTCGCGACCAGCGCCGTGCTGGCCGGGATCGGCGCGCTGGCGCTACCCCTGCCCGCCCTCACGCCATTGCTCGTAATGGCCGGGCTGGGCATGGGTGCGCTGTCGGGCTGCATCGCCCCTGTCGCAGTCGCCCAGGTCGACAAGGACCACGCCGGCGCGGCGAGCGGCCTGTTGAAAACCGCGCAGCAGCTTGGAGCCGCACTGGGAATCGCCCTGTCCGGCAGCATCTACTTCGCCTGGAAGGGCAACGCGCAGATACCGCCCTCGCTTGCCGTGGTGTCGGTCATCGCGGGACTGCTTGCGCTGTGCGTAGTGCTGGCCCTGCGCCTGCCCGAACGAATCTTCACGCGCCCCCAGCCGACCGCGTCGTGATTTGCTGCCGCAGCGGAGCATTCTGACCGGCACCGCGCGGCACAGGATCGATCGTGCGATTGGGCCCGGTTACTTGCCGAGCAGGCGCACCGGGCCGATCAGTCCGGATTCCTGCAAGGGTGCACCCGGCAGATAGGTGTCCAGTGCGGTGTGCGTCAGTTTCGAGGCACCCGGCTGGGCATCGCCGATCAGGCGATTGACCCAAAGCGTGCCGACCCGGACCTCGAGCACATTGCGCCCCGGTTTCACGCCGTGCGAGGCGTCGACCCGGTAAGGCGCGTGCCAGGCGTAGCCGACGCTCTGGCCGTTCACTCGCACTTCGGCCACCTCGCGGACCTCGCCCAGATCCAGCCACAGCGGCTGGCCCGGTTTCCATCCCTTCGGCGCAGCGAACGTAGTCGAATAGGTAGCAAGGCCGGCGAAGTGCTTGACGCCGGAATCAGACTGCTCGCTGAGGGGCGCGAGAGTGGGCAGCGAGATCGAGGCGGGTGCGCCGCGCCCCGGCTGGAAGGTCACAGTCCAGGGCGCCGTCACCGTGGCAAGCACCCGCGGGTCTAGCCGTTGCACCGTCAAGCCGTTCATCGCAGCGGGTTTGCGGAACACGACATGGACCGATTCCTCGCCGCCCAACGTAAGCGGCACCACCGTCTCACCGTTCTCGATGCGGTAGCTCACCGTCTCGACCTGCCCGGTCTCGGCGTGCCACAGTTCGGGCACCTTGCCCGTCACGCGAAAGTGCGCCTCGACACGTTCCGCGCGATCCTTGCGGTTAACGATGAAATAGGTGTCGCCGTCGCTCAGGCGGCGGTGGACGAAGGGCAGGTCGGTGTCGTCCTGCCCGCCGGTGAAGCGCAGATCCGATGCCACCCCAATTCCGGCTAGCGCGGCTTCGACATCGCTGCTGGCGATCACCCTGCCTTTGCCGACCGGAGCGCCGTCGCTCCCCGGCCACAGTTTCTTGACCAGCGCCGACCATTGCACCGGATCATCCGCCAGGCTGGGGCTGGCGACGGGGGCGTTGCCAACCACGGTCGCCCCGCCCTCGACCAGTTCGGCCAGACGGCGCAACACGGGCACGGTCATGTGGCTTGAACTGCCGCCAAGGTACAGCACCTTGTAGCGCGCTCCGCCCATGCTCACCAGTTCGTCGCCCTCGTTGCGGAGCGCCTCAAGCAGTGCGCCGGGATTGACGAAGTCATAGGCATAGGCACGCGGCGCGTCGGCCACCGGCTTATCGCCGAACAGGCCGGTCAGCGGCGCCTCCTCGCCATAGAAATAGGCGACGTCGGCAAAGTTGCGGCCTTGCTGGAGCATGAAGCCGTTGCGGCTGATGTAATCGACCCAGGGCTTGGCCAGGTCGGCCCAGCCTTCGTGGCGGTTGAAATACTGGCCGAATATCATCAGCGACAGACCCGGCTCGCCCGCCTCGTCGGGGCTGTGGACCGAGGTGTGGATCACCGGGCGATTGACCCCGGTGACGAATTCGAGGTCGATCGCGTGCTTGAGCGTGCGCGGGCTGTCTGCCCAATAGGACAGCGCCGAGGTCATCGATTCCGCTGCGACCAGGTTCTGACCATAAACGTGCGCGACCGAGGCCGCGCCCTTCATGTCGGCCAGATAGCTCGGGTTGGGCTTACCGCCCTGCGGGAAGGTCCACAGCGCTGACATCGGCACATCGGTATGGCGGCGCATCGCCATGTCATCGCCCAGCGACGGGCGGTGATCCTCGAGCGCCTCGCCATAGACCTTGAGGCCGTTCGCGTGCGCCACTTCGGCGACGGTGCCGTAATGCTCGCTGGCCATCAAATCAGCCAGGGTGCGGCGGTAATCGTAGAGGAACTTGTCGCTCTGCTCGCGGCTGCCGATTGCCACGCCAGTCAGGGCGGGGAGCCACGGTGTCGGATCATAGCCGCGCAGGCGCTTGAACTGGTCGACCATCTTCGGGGTCCAGTTGGCCGCGCCGACCTCGATCGAGTCGGTCAGGATTGCGCGGACACCCTTGCCGCCAAACAGATCTTTGCCGGCCGCATCGCGGTACATGCCAACATAGTGATCGAGGTAGGCCCGCACCGCATCGCCATCGAACTTGTCGACTTCGAGCCCTGTGGCCTCAGCGGGTGCCGGGTGGTTGGTGGTGCCGAGCAACGAGTAGCCGAGCCGGATCACCTTCCACATGCCCTTGGGCGGGGTCCAATCAAGCGTGCCGTCCGGTTTGACGCGGTCCGACAGGTTGACGACCCGCCCCGGTGCGATCGCGGGTGCGGCGGCATCGGTCATGCCGAGCTTGTAATAGTCGCGCTCCAGCTCGAATCCGGCCTTGGCTTCAAAGCGATCGATCATTGCTTCGGATGAGAGACGGAACTGCGCGAGCCGGTATGTCTTACTTCCCGCCCCCGCCAGCGCAGCGAAGAAAGCAGGCGGGACGATCCCCGGTGCGGGGTTGCCCATGTTGGCGCCGGTCGGCGCGGCGGGTCGAAGCGTGACGCGGAACAGCCGGGCACTTGTCGGCGCGAAGCTGACCGTGGTGGGTACCTGCATCGCCGGGACAACACCCAGCGAAGTCCAGCTCTTGCCGTCGAGGCTGGCCTCGAGCTGTGGGGAAACCGTCGCGCCGAAGAACATCGCCGCCGCGCCGGGGACGAACAGGGTAGCGCTGCGCACCGTCACCAGCTTGCCATAGTCGAGCGTCACGCTGGTCGGGGTCTCGGCGCTGCCCTTGGGCAAGTCAATTCCGGTCGCGAGGCTGGCATCGGTCAGGGCAGCGGCATCCAGTGCCTTTCCGGAATTGTCACGCGCCACGGGTTGCAGCAAGTCGGCAGCGCTGACCGGCACCGCGAACACAGCGATCTGGCCACCAAATTGCGGTTGAACCTTGTGCGCGGTATCGCCCGCCATCGCCGACAGCGGATCGAAGAACGGCATGTCCTGGAACGCTCCGGTCACGCCGGGTAATTGTGCCAGCTTGCCGGTGAAGCGCTTGCCTCCGACCAGCGGAGTCTCGCTCCACACCACTTTCTTCAAACCGTCCCCGGGCGCCACCCATGGCCCGCCGGTTTCCGACCAGCCGGGCGATGCGGCAATCGCCAGTTCCAGCCCGCGCCGTTCGGCCTCGCCTGCGGCGAAGCGGAAGGCGTCCTTCCATTCAGGCGTCATATAGACCAGCCTGTTCTTCACGAGGACCGGCGTATTCAGATCGACGTCGAAGTTCTGCAATCCTCCGATCCCGACCCGGCTCATCCAGTCGAGGTCCTTGGTGATCCCGTCCTTGGTGATGTTGCCGTTGAGCCAGTGCCACCACACCCGGGGGCGCGCCGAATTGGGCGGGTTCACGAACTGCGTTTCAAGGCTCGGCGCGTCCGCGACCTGCTCGGTCTGCGACAGCGCCGGATTCGTGGTCAGGGCAATTGCCACCGCAAAGGTTGCACCGAACAGTTTCAAGCCTGCCTTCGTCATCGCGCTCACCTTCCAGTCTTTTTCGCACCGTGCCCGCAGTGGCAGGCCAATCAAGCAGAAATCAGGGACAGGGCGCGAAATGGCTTCCACCCGCGCCCTGCCTGCATCAGAACTTGACCGTGCCGGTCAACCAGAACGAGCGCGGCTGGATCGGCACGACCTCGACCAGCCCGTTGGGGTTGGCGGCGACGTCGGCCTTGCTCAGTCCCTGCCGGTCGAGCGAGTTGAAGAACCCGCCAGTGCGCGCCCAACTCATCACCCCGAACTGGTTGAACACATTGTTGACATTGGCCTGCAGCTTGAAGCGTCCGCCGAACTCATAGCTGACGCCCACATCCCACGTGCTGAAGGCGGGCAGGTAGAACGCATTGGCGCGGTTGGCCGCGCGCTTGCCGGTGTACGAATGGGTCACGAAGGCCTGGAGCGCCTCTGAGGGATGCCAGGTCAGCGTGGTGCGGCTCATGAACTTGGGGTTGTTGTCGGCATCGCCCTTGGGCGTGGTGACCAGCACGTCATCGGCGGGCAGGTTGGTGGTGGAATTGTGGACCCACATGCCGAAACCCGAAGCCTTGGGATTCTGCACCGTCACCGCGCTGCGCAGGTTGAGCGAACTTGCCAGGTCGACATCGGCGTCCACTTCCACGCCGTAAGTCTCGATCGTTCCATAGACCGTCGGCGGAGTGTAGAGGCGGCTGTTGTTGTCAACGAATGTCTGCGTATCGCCGACGTTGGACAGCTTCGAATAGAAGGGGAATACCGCCACCCGTACGCCGCGCGTGGCATACTTGAGCCCGATCTCGATCTGCCGAATCTTTTGCGGAGCGGGGAACTGCGTTGCAATCTCGTTCGGGGTGTCGATCGCGGCGATCGTGCCGAAATCACCCGCCTTGCTCCCCTTGGTGTAGCGGACATAGGCCTGGAACGCGTCCGAGAAGCGGTAGTTGAGCGCCCCCGTGAAATTCCAGAAGTTGAAGCTGCGCTTGGTAAAGGTGGTCGCGCCATAGGTGTTGGCGCTGTTGTCCCACAACGTCAGCGGGTTGTTGTCGTACCCTGCCCCGCCGTTGACCGGCGCTGCCGCCCCCAGTGTCAGGTTGTAGAGGTCGTAGGCGATATGTTCATAGCGCATCCCGCCATCGAACGAGAGCCGGTCGGTGATTTGCCAGGTATCGCCCGCGAAGGCCGAGAACTGCTCCTGCGTCCCGCCATAGCCGTCACCGTCGAAGATCCCACCGCCCTGCGACGCGAACCCGGCTGGGTCGGTGACCTGCAGCACCGTATTGCCCGGCGTGGTGATCGTGATGTCGAACACCTGCGGCTTCGAGGTCATCGGCGAAATCCCGAAGCCCGCCGAACCGCCAACCTGCTTGACCTTCGAATGTGAATAGAACGCCCCAATCGCGAACTGGTGCTTGCCTAGATCGGCCGAGAGGGTGAGTTGGTCCTGGAAGGACTTGTCGCTGTTGTCCTGTGCCAGCGCAGCCTGGCTGAACACGCCATTCTGCAACACGTTCTGGTTCGGCAAATTGTTGACGATCACGGTATGGTCGAACCCGCTGAACGACTGGACCTGCGCCGCGATCGTGTTGGTGCCGTGGTACTTGTAGGTGATCGTGCCCGGAATGCCGAAGGTGCCGGCAAGGATGTTGGTGAAGAAATCGTCCAGCGTCACCGGGAAGATCACCGCGCCGGTGTTCCAGTTGGCCTTGTTGTCCGAATAGCGCGCGGTGTTGACCAGCTTCACCCCAGGAGCAAGGTCATGCTGCCACTTCATGCCCAGCGACAGAGATTTGGAGTGGACCAGGCTGGACCCGTCCCAGCTGCCCTTGGTGCCGTCTGGGTTGGTGTAGCTGTGCGGATTGGCGGGCGGCAGCACCGACGAATAGTTGGTGAAGCCCGACGCAATCTTGGGATCGGCATAGCCGAAGGCGGGGATGAATTCGAACCAGCCGTTGTGATCGTCAAGGTACTTGGCGTCGAATGTGATCTTGCCGCTGCCGTAGTTCCACACGAGGTTGGCGCGAACCTGCCCGCCCTTGTTGAGCGAATAGCCCGGATTGCGGGCACCGTCGCTCTGGCGATAAAAACCGGCTATCGCATAATAAAGATCGCTGCCCAGTGCACCACCGGCATAGCCGTCGATCCGGTAATAGGGGTTCCGCCCGTCGCCTTCGAGGCCCACCTTGCCCTGCAACTCGATCCCGGGATGCGACTTGCCGGTGCGGGACACGTAGTTGAAGATCCCGCCCGGCGCATTGGTGCCGGTGACGGTCGCGGTGCCACCACGAAGCGCCTCGACGTGATCGAGCATCAGGTCGGGACGGCTGAAATAGTCGGGTCCGAAATTGGAGAATGTCACCGGCTCGACCGGCAGCCCGTCTTCCTGCAGCGAGACGTAATAGTAGCCCCCATTCCCGTCGAGCGAGTTCGCCGAAACCCCGCGGCTGAACACCACGTTGCGGATTTCGCCCAGACTTGAGTTCACGAACACGCCGGGCACGCTTTTCAGGATGTCGGCGCTGCTGACCGGAACCTGCTTTTCCAGATCCTTGCCGGTAATCGCCGAAATCGAGATCGGCGCATCCTCGATCGAGCGGGCGCTGAACACCCCGGTCACGACGATGGCAGGTTCATCCTTGCTCGCGGTGTCGTCCTTGCTCGAGGTTTCGCCCGACGACTGGGCCATTGCCGGCATTGCCAGCACGGCCATAGAAAGGGCCAGCAGCGATGTGGTCATACGGATCTTGCGCGAGAAACCGGTCATTCATCCCTCCTCTAGACGTGCGCGAATTTGCCTAAGCGCTACGGAACAAGAGCGACGCTAATTGAGCTTGATTGATTGTGCAAGAGCAATATTGATCATTTTTGATTGTTCAGACAATTCCTGCGCCAAGACCGACGGACTTGCGCTCCTGCGCCTTGCGATCCCGCCACTGGCTGGCCCGATAGACGCCCAGCACGTCGATCGCCCCGCCCGCCTCGGCCCGCGCCTTGGCAAGGATCGGGCTGACATCGATGGTATAGGCCCGGCGCAGCGCCTGGAACGCCATCATCGTATCGTTCGCCTCTTGCGCGGCCAGCAGCGCCTCGCGGTCGACCAGGCTGGCCTTGGCGTAACACTGGGCGATCGCCTCGGCGCTGGAGAGCATCGA
>JAGWUU010000050.1 GCA_028868335.1 Sphingomonadales bacterium
AGTACCTCGCTTCGATCGGCGGGCTTGTGGGCATGTACGGCTTCTGGAACCTGTGGGCCGGCACCAACGGCTTCTTCTTCCCCTATATCCTGCGCACCGTCGGCGCGGCCAGCCAGTTCGAAAGCGTGGCGATCCAGGCACTGTCCTTCGCGATCGGCATGGCGAGCATCTGGTTTGTGTTCATGCGCTTGTCGGACAAGATCAACCAACGCAGCCTGTTCATCGCCTCCGCGGTCATCCAGGTGATCGGCATGGCCCTGCTCGCGCTGTTCCCGCTGACCATCCCGGTGGCGCTGCTCTATGTCTTTCTGCTCCAGTTCGGCGGCGGCTTCGGCGCGCAGAGCTTTTTCCAACTATGGAGCGCTGAAATGTTCCCGACCATGCTGCGATCGACCGCGCAGGGGTTGTGCTTCGCGGTAGTGCGGATCGGGCTGGGCCTGTTCAGCTTCTTCGTGCCAATGCTGACCGCCACCGGGTTCACCACGCTCGCCTGGATCCTCACAGGCTTCCTCGTGATCAGCGGGTTGATCGGCGCGCTGTGGGCCCCGCGCAACGAGGGCAAGTCGCTGGAACAGCTTGAGGCCGAGCGTCAGGCGGCCTAGAGGCTGGCGCCATGCACGCCACACAACGCGAAGAGCAGATCCTTGAAGCGCTGAAGCCCAGCGGCTTCATTACCTATCGTGCGCTCGAAGCACTGCTCGACGCATCACCCGCGACGATCCGCCGCGACCTGACCCGGCTCGAGGAACATGGCCGGATCGTTCGGGTTCATGGCGGGGCCAAGCTGGTCGACGAGGACAAGGATGATGGCCGGTTCCGGCTTGCCGGAACGCCGTTCGACCAGTCTATCACCCAGAACCTTGCCGCAAAGCGCGCGATCGGCAAGGCTGCGGCGCAGCTCTGCGAACCGGGCGAAGGGGTGATGATCGACGGCGGCACCACCACCCTGCAGATGTGCCCGCATCTCGCCGGACTCGATCTTCAGGTACTCACCAACTCGCTGCACATCGTCAACGCGCTGCTACCCCAAGCCGGGACAAAGATTCTGCTGCCCTCGGGCGCGCTGTTTCGCGAGCAGAACATCATCCTCGCCCCCGCAGGTGAGGAATCGATGCCGCGCTTTCATGCTCCAAAGCTGTTCATGGGCGCCGCAGCAGTCGGCCCGCAAGGGGTAATGCAGGCCGATGTCGTGCTGGTAGCCGCCGAGCGTCGGCTGATCGACCGGGCCGAACAGGTTATCCTGCTGGTCGATTCCACCAAGTTTCATTCCTCGTCCGGAACGATCGTGTGCGAGCTTGACGAGATCGACGTGATAGTCACCGATGCCGGGATAGGGGCCGACATGCGCCGCTCGCTCGAAGCGGTCGGCGTTGAGGTGCGGATAGTCTGATCGTCGGCCACCGACCGCGATCGCGATCAGGTCAAGCGCCCGATTGGATCGCCGCCTTTCCGATGGCGTTGACCTGCGCCAGCACCGTGTCCGCGTGCTCCTTCCGGCAGATCAGCAGGTCGGGCATATAGGTATCGCGCTGATTATAGACCAGCGGTGTGCCGTCGATCCGGCTGGCATGCAGACCGTGGGCCAACGCCACCGCGACCGGGGCGCAGGAATCCCATTCGTACTGCCCGCCGGTGTGAAGGTAGATGTCTGCATCCCCGCGGACCACGGCCATGGCCTTGGCCCCGGCCGAACCCATGCCGATCAACTCGGCGCCGATCGCTTCGGCTACCGCGACCGCCTCGGCCGCCGGGCGGGTGCGGCTGACCAGCATCCGCAGCTTGTGCGGTGCGGTCGGGACGGAAACCGGCCGATCGCTACGCAGCACCAGACCCAGTCCCGGCAGGGCCACCGCCCCGACGGTCGGCACGCCATCGACCGCCAGCGCGACGTGGACCGCCCAGTCGGTACGCTCTTCGCCATATTCGCGGGTGCCGTCGACCGGATCGACGATCCATACCCGGCTCATCGCCAGGCGCTCGGCGTTATCCTTTTCCTCCTCGGAAAGCAGTCCGTCGTCAGGCCGCTGCTCCCTGAGCGCGTGGACGAGGAACTGGTTGGCGGTGGCATCGCCCGCCTTGCCCAGCGACTTGAGGCTGAGCACGCCCGAGGCGCGCACCTCGATCAGCAGCCGGCCCGCCACTTCGGCTAGGTGCGCGGCAAGTTCGCCATCGGTCATGCTCATGGTTTCCTCTCCCCTCGCCTCACTTGAGCGGCATCAGTTGGCGGATGATGTATTCCGCCGCTTCCTCGGCGCTCATTTCGGCGGTGTTGACGCGGATCTCGGGCGCCGGCGGCGCCTCGTAGGGACTGTCGATCCCGGTGAAGTTCTTGAGCTGGCCCGAGCGCGCCTTCTTGTAGAGACCCTTGACGTCGCGGGCTTCGGCCACTTCGAGCGGGGTATCAACGTAGATCTCGACGAACTCACCCTCGCCCAGCATCTTGCGCACCATCTCGCGCTCGGCGCGGAACGGCGAGATAAAGGCGGTCAGCACGATCAACCCGGCATCGACCATCAGCTTGGCAACCTCACCAACGCGGCGGATGTTCTCGATCCGGTCTGCTTCGGTGAAGCCAAGGTCCTTGTTGAGCCCGTGGCGGACGTTATCGCCATCGAGGAGGAAGGTGTGGCGGTTCATGATCGCGAGCCGCTTCTCGACCTCGTTGGCGATGGTCGACTTGCCCGCGCCCGAAAGCCCGGTGAACCATAGCACCTTTGGCGTCTGGTTCTTGAGCTTGGCGTGATCAGCGCGCGTCACGTCGGTCGGTTGCCAGTGGACGTTCTGGGCGCGCCGCAACGAGAAGTGCAGCATGCCCGCCGCGACGGTCGCATTGGTCAGCTTGTCGACCAGGATGAACCCGCCCAGCGTGCGGTTTGCCTCATAGGGCTCGAACACGATCTGGCGATCGGTGGCAATTTCGGCGACGCCGATCGCATTGAGGTCGAGCGTCTTGACCGCGATGTGCTCCATCGTGTTGACGTTGACCGCGTACTTGGGGTGCTGAACGGTGACCGAAACGGTTTGCGTCGCCAGCTTCAGCCAATAGGCCCGACCAACGTGCAGCGGCTCGTCGTTCAGCCAGACGATGGTGGTCTCGAACTGGTCGGCAACCTGCGGCGGGGTATCAGCGATCGAGATCACGTCTCCGCGCGAACAATCGATCTCGTCGGCGAAGCACACCGTGACGGACTGTCCGGCCACCGCCTCGTCGAGATCGCCGTCAAGCGTCACGACGCGGGTGACGGTCGAGGTTTTGCCCGAAGGCAGCACGCGCACGGCATTGCCGGGCTTGACTGATCCGGTGGCGATCAGCCCCGAGAAACCCCGGAAATCGAGGTTCGGGCGATTGACCCACTGAACCGGCATCCGGAACGGTTTGTCCTGGTCCTGCGAGGTGATGACTTCCACCGTCTCAAGGTGGTCGACCAGCGTTGGCCCCTTGTACCAGTGCGTGTTGGGCGAATGGGTGGTGATATTGTCGCCCTTGAAGCCGGAGATCGGCATGGCGGTGAAGTCTTGGATGCCGATCGACTTTGCGAACGCCGCATAGTCGGCGACGATTCCGTCGAACACTTCCTGGCTGTAGTCCACCAGATCCATCTTGTTCACCGCGAGGACAATGTTGCGGATGCCGATCAGGTGGCACAGGTAGGTGTGGCGGCGGGTCTGGGTGAGTACGCCCTTGCGCGCGTCGATCAGGATCACCGCGAGGTCGGCGGTAGAGGCGCCGGTGATCATGTTGCGGGTATATTGTTCGTGCCCGGGGCAATCGGCGACGATGAACTTGCGCTTTTCGGTGTTGAAGAAGCGATAGGCAACGTCGATGGTGATGCCTTGCTCGCGCTCGGCGGCAAGCCCATCGACCAACAGCGCGAAGTCGATTTCCTGCCCCTGCGTTCCGACCTTCTTGGAATCCGTTTCCAGCGCTGCAAGCTGGTCCTCGAAGATCATCTTCGAATCGTACAGCAATCTCCCGATCAGCGTCGACTTGCCGTCGTCCACCGACCCGCAGGTGATGAAGCGCAGCATGGTCTTGTGCTGGTGCTGCTCAAGGTAGGCGTCGATGTCCTCGGCGATCAGAGCCTCGGTCTGGTAGATCACGTCCCCGCTCATCAGAAGTACCCCTGCTGCTTCTTGACTTCCATCCCCGCGCCGCCCGCGTCCTTGTCGATCGCGCGACCCTGCCGTTCGCTGGTGGTGGTCAGCAGTGTTTCCTGGATCACTTGCGGAAGAGTAGAAGCCGTGCTTTCGACCGCGCCGGTCAGCGGATAGCAGCCCAGGGTGCGGAAGCGGATCGAGCGTTCGACCGGGACTTCGCCGGGGCGCAGCGGAAAGCGCTCGTCATCGACCATCAGCAGCATCCCGTCGCGCTCCACCGTCGGGCGCTTTTCCGCGAAGTAGAGCGGAACGATCGGCACCTGGTTGAGATGGATGTATTGCCACACATCAAGCTCGGTCCAGTTCGAGATCGGGAACACGCGGATCGATTCGCCCTTGTTCTTGCGGGCGTTGTAGAGGTTCCACAGCTCGGGCCGCTGGTTCTTGGGATCCCAGCCGTGGCTGGCGCTGCGGAACGAGAAGATTCGCTCCTTGGCCCGGCTCTTTTCCTCGTCGCGGCGCGCACCGCCGAAGGCCGCGTCGAACTGCCACTTGTCGAGCGCCTGCTTGAGCCCTTCGGTCTTCCACATGTCGGTGTGGAGCGCGCCATGGTCGAACGGGTTGATCCCACGCTCCATCGCCTCGGGGTTGTGATAGACGAGGAGTTCCATGCCGGACTCGTTCGCCATGCGATCGCGCAGCGCGTACATGTCACGGAACTTCCAGGTCGTATCGACATGCAGCAGCGGGAACGGCGGCGGACTGGGATAGAACGCCTTGCGCGCCAGGTGCAGCATCACCGCGCTGTCCTTGCCCACCGAATAGAGCATCACCGGCCGCTCGGCCTCGGCCACCACTTCGCGCATGATGTGGATCGCCTCGGCTTCGAGACGCTGCAAATGGGTAAGAGTCGTCCGCGTGGAGTCGCTCATCGCCCTCTCCTTTGTTGTGCCGAAGCAGATGCCGCGCTGGACCCTCGACCAATACTCCCATATGGGAGCAAACGTCATGGCTCTGCCCCGCTCCGACCAGAACGAACTTGTCCTCCCCCTGCTCGAGGACCTGCTGACCGACACGCCGTGGGATACGTTCCTGCGCCGCCTGCTCTCGCGCGCGGGGGCGGACCGTGTTCACCTGCTGGTGAGGGCTGGCGCACAGCCACCGACACTGCACCGCCGGGTCGAGGTGCACGGTTGGTCCGGCCGCGATGCCGGACTGGAACTTGCCGCGCTCGGCGGTCCATCCCCGGCCCTCCGACCGAACCGCAGCTATGCGCTCGACGAACTGCGCGTGGTCGACAACGCAAAGGCGCGCGAGGCGCAGGACGAGGCACTTGCCCGCACCCGCATCGGCGACGCTCGCCTGATCCGGATCGGCGCGGGTGAACGCTCGGTCTGGCTGATCCTGCTCAGCGAACGCGCGCCGTTCGGCGCGGCGGACAGTGCCCTGCTGACCGCGCTCGCCCCGGCGGTGGAACTCACAGCCGAGCAGCTCGACGCAATCGGGCGTTTGCGGTTGCGCGCCGCCGCCGCCGAGGAGTCCCTGGCCCTGCTGGGCATCGGCCAGGCGGTGCTCGGCGCGGACGGCGCGGTGCTGGCCGCCGATGAACTATGGCAGACCCAGCAACCGGCGCTGCCTCCGGTCGAAGGCGGTCCGTTCGGCGATCGCCGCGTAGCGGGAGATGAGCAAGACCCATTGCTGCTGCGCCCGCTCGGCGCCGACCATTCCACGGTTCCGGCCACGGTCGCCAGCTTTCGGCTGCCGCGGCGCGAGCCGCCGCAAAGCGCGGCGCACATCCTCGCGGCAACCCTCGGCCTGTCCCGGCGCGAAGCGATGCTGGCGGCCTTGCTCAGCCAGGGAATGCCGCTGATCGAGGCGGGGCGAAGCCTGCGCCTGACCGACGAAACGACCCGCAACTATTCCAAACGGATCTATGCGCGAACGGGCGCAAGCGGGCAGGCCGATCTGGTAAGGATGGTGCTTTCGGGATTGGCTCCGCTCGGCTGAGATTGCGGCCTCGCCCCGCGGAGAATCCAACTCGTCGTGCCGCCAGACCGCTCAGGCAAATCCGTGCATGTTCGACGGCCCCCAGAAGGCCCGCATCGCGACCACCAGATTTGCTTCGTCGAAGCGGAAGATGTCGATCACGTCGATCCGCTTGTCGCTTCCCTCCCAGTGGAGGTTCACCGAGAACGGGAACACCGCATAGTCCTCGACGATGCGTACCGGCCCTTCCAGCTTGAGCTTCGCCCCTGTCGCCATCGAGCCGGCGTAGAAGTCGAGGATCGCCGCCTTGCCCTGCTTGAGCGGGGTGCCGACCGGGTCCTCGACCGTGGCATCATCGGCGTAGAGCGCGGCGACGCGCGCCGCATCTCCTGCCTCGAAGGCGGCGACATATTCGTGAACTGCTGCTTCCATGCGGACGGGATCGGGCATCGCATTCACTCCGGAAAATAGCGGCTGATGGTGTCGAGCACGCAGGCAGGCTTATCGGCAGGCTGACCGTCCTTGGCCTCTATCTCGATGGTGACGCGCACGACCGACTGGATTGCGCCCTTGATTTCTTCGACCGTGATAATCTCGCCCACGGCGCGGATACGGCCGCCGACCTTAACCGGAGCGAGGAAGCGCAGGCGGTCGGCCCCGACGTTGACCGCATGGGCAAAGCCGCGAACCTCGATCAGTTCAGGCAGCAAATGGTTGACCAGGCTCATCGTCAGGTAGCCATGGGCGATGGTCCCGCCGAACGGTCCCGCTTTGGCGCGTTCGACATCAACGTGGATCCACTGATGATCCCCGGTCACCTCGGCAAAGCCGTCGACTCGCTGCTGGTCGATCTCCAGCCAGCCGGTTGGACCGAGCCGGGTGCCTTCCTGACCGAGGAGATCGGCGGGGCGTGCAAACACCAGCGCCATAGTCACGCCCTCTGGCTTGAGACCGGGACGATCTCGCCGGTCATGTAGCTGGAAAGGTCGGAGGCAAGGAACAGCATGACATTGGCCACTTCCCACACCTCGGCGGGACGACCGTAGGCTTCGGTCTTGACCAGTTCGGCAAGGCGCTCCTCGGTAGTGACCTTGGCGAGGAAGGGGTGCATCGCCAGACTGGGCGCGACCGCGTTGATCCGCACCCCATTGTCGGCCGCCTCCAGCGCTGCGCAGCGGGTGAAGGCCATCACCCCGGCCTTGGCCGCGGCGTAATGCGCCTGTCCCTTTTGCGCGCGCCAGCCGAGTACCGAGGCGTTGTTGACCATCACCCCCGATTTCGCCGCATACATCACGGGAAGGAAGGCACGGGTCATGCGGAACAGGCTGGTCAGCGTGACGTCAAGCACGCGGCTCCACTGCTCATCGGTCATGTCCACCACGTCAACCTCGCCGCCCAGGCCAGCGTTGTTGATCAGGACGTCGACCCTGCCCAACGCGGCCAGCGAGGCATCGCGCAGGCCCTGAACCGCATCCTCGCTGGTGACGTCGCAGACGAAGGTGGCGGGCCGTTCGCAACCGACTTCGGCGGCGATCCGATCGGCCGCCTCGCCCAGCCGCCGTTCGTGGAAATCGCTGATCAGCACCCGCGCGCCCTCCTCGGCGGCACGCTTCGCAACGGCAAAGCCGATGCCCGTACCGGCGGCGGCAGTGATCACCACGGTCTTGCCCTTGAGCAGCCCGAGCGGAGTTGGATAGGGCGGAACGGGAACGGTCATTGATCTCCCCTCGGTTCACGCGGCAGGCCAAGCCCACGCTCGGCGATCAGGTTGCGCTGGATCTGGTTGGTCCCGCCATAGATCGTGTCAGCCCGGCTGAAGAGGAACAGGTTGGGCAGCATTCCCCACTCGTAGCTGTCGCCCTCGGCGATCTCGCCCGCCTGGCCCAGAACGTCCATCGCCAGTTCGCCCAGGTCCCGGCGCCAGGTCGCCCACTGGATCTTGTAGGTCAGCGCCGCGCCGTCGATCTTGGAATGATCGGTGTTTGAGAGCATCCGCAGCGCACCGTAGCGCATCAGGCGCAAGCCGATCTCGGCCCTGGCGATGCGCTGGCGGATCAGCGGATCGCGCGCCGCGCCGTTGGCCCGTGCTTCCGCGACGATCGCGTCAAGCTCGTTGCGGAAGCCCATCTGCTGGCCAAGCGTCGAAACCCCCCGCTCAAAGGCGAGCAGGCCCATGGCCACCTTCCAGCCATCGCCGGGCGCGCCGATGATGCTGTCCTCGCTGCAGCGGGCGTCCGTGAAGAATGTTTCGTTGAATTCGGCGTCGCCGTTGATCTGGGTAATCCCGCGCACCTCGATCCCCGGCTGGTCAAGCTCCATCATCAGGAACGAGAGGCCCTTCGGGCCCTTCGAGCCCTCCTCGGTGCGGGTGACGACGAAGATCCAGTCCGAAATATGCGCAAGGCTGGTCCAGATCTTCTGGCCGTTGACCACCCATTCGCCCTGCTCGAGCCGTCCCTTTGTACGGATCGAAGCGAGGTCGGACCCGGCGTTAGGTTCGGAGAAGCCCTGGCAAAAGATCGTCGTCCCACCGGCGATGCCGGGCAGGAACCGCGCTTTCTGTTCTTCTGTCCCGAAGGCAAGGATCGTCGGCCCCGCCAGTTCGATGCCGATGTGGTTGACCCGCCCGGGCACCCCGGCGCGGGCATATTCCTCGGCGAAGATCACCTGCTCGGCGAGGGTCGCGCCGCGCCCGCCCCATTGCTCGGGCCAGCCGATGCACGACCACCTGTCGGCGGCGAGACGCTGCTCCCACTCCTTGCGCCGCTCGGCCTTGGCGGTGAGCGTGGTGATGCCCTTGATGTCCTTGAACTCGCCCGCCATCTGGCCCTGCAGCCATTCGGCGCATTCTCCGCGGAACGCCTCCTCTGCGGCAGAAAATCCCAGCTTCATGCCGCTTCTCCCAGTACGTTTGCGGCAATCCGTTCGCGATGCCAGTTGCCGTCCCCCAGCAAGGTCTGGATCGACCGCGCGCGCTTGAAGAACAGGTGCGCGTCGTGTTCCCAGGTGAAGCCGATCCCGCCGTGGAGCTGGATCATGTTGGCGGCACACATGAAAAAGGTGTCGGCGCAGAAGCTCTTGGCCGCGTGAAGCGCCAGTGCCGCCTCGCCAGACTGTTCATCGACCGCGCAGGCGGCCCAATAGACCGCCGAGCGGGCCTGCTCGATCGCGACCATCATATCGGCCAGGCGATGCTTGTAGGCCTGGAACGAACCGATCTGCCGCCCGAACTGGACACGCTCCTGGGCATAGGCGACGGTCCGGTCGAGCGCCGCCTGCGCCCCGCCCAATGCCTCGGCGGCAAGGCAGATCCATCCCGCGGCGTGGAGCGCATCAAACGCCGCGCCATCGTCGACCAGCGGCTCGGCGGCGGCCCGGTCAAGCGTGACGGTGGCGAGTGGCCGCGTCTGGTCCATGGTCGTATGCGCCTTGATGGTGACGCCAGCGGCTTTCGCATCGACCAGCCAGCAGCGGCCTTCCGTAACCAGCAGCAGGACATCCGCGCTCGCCCCGTGCGGAACAAAGTTGAAGGTGCCTGACAGGCGGCCATCGGCGAAACTGGCATCGTGCGACCAGCCGGCGCTGGCGAGCGCCTCGCCCGACAGCAGTGCGCCCAGCCAGCGCTCCTGCTGCTCGGGCGTCCCACCCGCCGCAAGTGCCTGGCTGACCCGCGCATGACCAAGCAGCGGCAAGGCCGCGACCTGCGCTCCGGCGGCTTCGGCAACCAGTGCCAGTTCGACCATCCCGAGGCCAGCTCCGCCCAGGCTCTCGGGGATGGCGACGCCGGACAGGCCCAATTCGGTGCAGAAGCTGCCCCACAAGTCACGGTCGATCCCGCCCTCGACCATGGCGCGGCGGGTCCGCTCACTGGTAGCATTCTCGGCGAAAAAGGCGCGGACGGTGTCGGCGATCATCGCCTGTTCGTCGGTGAAGGAAAAATGCATGGTCTATGGCGTCCCGGTGACCGGCCGGACCGGTTTGCGCGTTTCAGGAAAGCGAAAGATGTTCGGATCGCCCATCAGGCTTCGCCCGCCTGTTTCTTGTTGGCGGAGGCGGCGGACTTGCCGCTGACCCCGGCGATCGAGTTGCCGCTGACCAGATCGTTCTGGGCATGGGCGAAGTGATGCATGTGGAACACCGCGTCCATCGCGCTGCGCTTGCCGCGCAGTTCCTCGACGTGGTTGACTGCCTGCTTGGTCAGCCAATTGCCGAGCCGCGGCTGGCCAGCGAGCTTGGCCGCCCAGGCCGCGGCAGCCTCACGCAGTTCTTCGCGCGGCACCACCTTGTTGACCATCCCGAACCGCTCGGCGCGGCTCGCGCTCATCCGCTCGCCCAGCAGCAGGAATTCCTTGGCAACGCGCGGCGGCAGTTCGAACGCGTGGGCGAAGTATTCGACCCCGGGGATCCCCATCAGCGGGTTGACCGGGTCCTGGAAGAACGCGTCCTCGCTGGCCACGATCAGGTCGCAGACCCAGGCCAGCATCAGCCCGCCGGCGATGCAGGCGCCCTGGACACACGCGATGGTCGGCTTGGGAATGTCGCGCCAGCGCCGGCACATCCCCAGATACTGCTCCTGCTCGCGGGTGTAGAGCAGTTCGGCCGCCGGCTTGTTGGTGTGCGGCGCCAGCATCAACCGCTTGTCGAACTCGCGGTGCAGGTCGCGCCCCGGGGTGCCGATGTCGTGCCCGGCGGAGAAGTGCTTGCCCTCGCCCGCCAGGACGATGCAGCGCACCGCGTCGTCCTGCACCGCGCGATTGAACGCATCGTCGAGCGCATAGGTCATCTGCCCGTTCTGGGCATTGTTGAACTGCGGACGGTTCATCGTGATCCACGCCACCCCGTCCGCCGCCGCGTACAGCACCGGCGCCTCCGTCTCGTAGGCAATGTCAACACGCTGGGGCTCGATCAGATCGTTCGGGGTCATGCGTTCTGTCCTTCCTCGAGTGCTTTCTGCCAGGCCCAGACATGACCCCATTCGCTCGGGACGAGGTGTGCGGTCGTCGTCCAGTTCTGCCAGTCGATCACCAGCGGATCACAGCCGATCTCGAGGTCAAAGCCGCCAGGGGTCTGCATGTAGAAGCCAAAGGTCCGGTCGTTGACGTGACGGCCCAACGTGGCGCTTTCCGGGACCTTGTGGGCGCGCATCCGGTCGTGGCACTTGCCCACGTCCGAGAGGGTTTTCATCTCGAGCATGATGTGGACCGAGCCCGAGGGCGGGCTGGGCATTTCGCCCAGCGCGATCGAGTGATGGCGGCCGTTGTCGGCATGCATGAAGGCAAAGCCCATGCCGGGATCGGCCGGATCGTCGGTGAAGTGGAAGCGCGGGAAATCGGTATCGCGGAATCCCAGCACGTCGCGATAGAAGGCATGGGTCTCCTCGAACTGAAGCGTGGCGTAAACCGAGTGGCCCATCCCCATCTTGCCGGTGACGAACCCGCTGACCCCCGCAGGCGATACGAACGGCGCATCCGTGCGGCGGTCGCCATGGAAGAACTCGAATCCGTGCCCGGCCGGGTCAGTGGTGCGGAAGAATGCCGAAACGCCGCGCGCGGCGGCTTCATCAGCGGTGCCGTCCTCAACCGGACGTCCCGCCGCCACGACCCGCGCGCGCAGTGCGGCCAGCGCCGCCGCATCGGCAACTTCATAGCCCGCCGCGCTCAGGCGTTCCTCGCCGCCTTCCTGCACCCAGAATCGGAACACCCGATCATCGACGCGGTAGAGCGAGACGCCCTTCGGTCCGCCTGCGGCCTTCATCACGCCGACCACCTCGGTCAGGAACTGATCCCATTCCGCAGGCTTGGCGGTTGTGATCACCAGATAGCCCAGCGCCTTGATTCCCATCGTTCCTAACTCCCTTTGACGAGATCGAGAAAATACGGCCGTTCGCCGCCGCCATCGACATTGATGCGGGCTCCGCTGACCCAACCGGCCAGATCGGAGCACAACCAGAGAACGGCCCCGGCCACATCGTCTCCGCTGCCCATCCGGCCCAGCGGCAGCGATGCGGCGACCTTGGCCTGGGCGTCGGCATCGCCATAGGTTTCCGCAGTGCTTTCGGTTTCGACCAGGCCGACGACGATCGCGTTGACGCGGATGCGCTGCGGCCCCCATTCCTGCGCCAGGCTCTGCGTGAGGTTCAGCAGCCCAGCCTTGGCGGCACCATAGGCGGCTGTCTGCGGCGACGGACGAATGCCCGAGACGCTGGCGATGTTGATCACGCTGCCGCCCCCCGCGGCCTGCATCGGCGCGTGGGCGGCTTGCGCCATATACATCGCGCTCGACAGGTTGAGCTTGATGATCGCATCGAAGAACCGCGGGCTGGCAGTGGCCGCCTCGGCGTGCGGCGAGCCGCCAGCGTTGTTGACCAGGATATCGAGTCGTCCGTTCTCGGCGACGACCGCATCGACCAGCGCCTTGGCCTGATCGGGATCGCGCACATCGGCGGCATGGAATGTGACGCCGGGAGGCAAGTCCGAGGGCGCGTTGCGGCCGCACACCACGACCTTGCAGCCGACAGAGGCAAGCGCCGCCGCGATCCGGCTACCCAGCCCGCGGGTGCCGCCCGTGACGATCGCCACGCGGCCCGAAAGATCGATGGCAGCATTACCGGTCACGAACATCATTCTCCCGGATCATCCCACTAGCAGATTTTGCCAGCCTTGAGGATTCGAAATTGCCCATATCGAAAGCAAGGACGGTTTTCAATTGACGATTTGCGTATCACATGACAATTCAAATTACGAATGCAGTGCACAAACACGTTATTGATTCGACCTGAGGGAGAGTCCACCGAAATGGCCACCGCCACCTCCGCTTCCCCAGCGGCCTCGTCCATCCCGAGCCATGACGAGCTCGTCGCCCGGGCGCGCGCTATGATACCCGTACTCAAGGAGCGAGCCAGGCGCTGCACCGCCGAGCGCGACGTGCCCGCCGAATCGATCGCCGAATGGCAGGAGGCGGGGTTCTTCAAGATTCTCCAGCCGCGCCGTTGGGGCGGTTACGAGATGCATCCCAACACGTTCTACGACGTACAAAAGACGCTGGCCGAGGGCTGCATGTCCTCGGGCTGGATGTTCGGCGTGGTCGGGTGCCACCCTTATGAACTGGCCCTGTTCCACGATCAGGCGCAGCAGGACGTCTGGGGCAAGGACAGTTCTGTGCTTGTCTCGTCCAGCTACCAGCCGGTCGGCAAGGTCACGGTGGTCGATGGCGGTTTCCGGCTTTCCGGTCACTGGGGTTTCTCGACCGGCTCGATCCATTGCGACTGGGTGGTCCTGGGCGCCCTGGTGCCGCCGAGCGAACCGGGCGGTGCGCCCGACATGCGGGCATTCCTGCTGCCGCGCAGCGACTACCAGATCGATCGCGAGGCATGGAAGGTGTTCGGCCTGCAGGGAACCGGAAGCCACGACATCATCGTCGAGGATGTTTTCGTTCCCGAGTATCGCACCCACCGATCCGTTGACGGGTTTCTCTGCAAGAACCCCGGACAGGCCGAAAACACTGGAGTCCTGTACACCCTGCCGTGGGCGCAGGTGTTCGTCCGTTCGGTTTCGACCGCCGCCTTCGGCGGTGCGCGCGCGGCGGTCAACGCCGCGGTCGAGATCATGAAAGACCGCGTTTCGACCAACACCGGCAGGGCATCGAAGCAGGATCCCTTCCTGCTTGGCGCGATCGCCAAGGCCCACGCCCAGATCACCGAAATGGAGCAGACCCTGCGGCTGACCTTCGACGACCTGATGGGCCATGCCGAGCGGGGCGAGCCGATCCCGATGGAGAAGCGCACGCTCTACGCCTATAATTCTTCGTCGGTGGTGCGCCGTCTGGTCGATCTGGTCGATGACATGGTGCA
>JAGWUU010000051.1 GCA_028868335.1 Sphingomonadales bacterium
CTTCGGCCGAGAGGTTGATCATCTTGGCGTAGCAGCCGCCTTCGAAGTTGAACACGGCGGTGTCCGACCAGCCATGCTCGTCATCACCGATCAGCGTGCGGCTGGCATCGGCCGAAAGCGTGGTCTTGCCAGTGCCCGACAGACCGAAGAAGATCGCGGTCTTGTTGTCGGGGCCGATATTGGCCGAGCAGTGCATCGGCATGATGCCCTTTACCGGCAGCAGATAGTTGAGAATGCCGAACACGCTCTTCTTCATTTCGCCGGCATATTTGGTGCCGCCAATCAGGATCAGGCGCTCGGTATAGTTGACCGCGATCACGGTTTCAGTGCGGCAACCATGACGTTCCGGGTCCGCGCGGAAGCTGGGCAGGTCGATGATGGTGTAGTCCGGAACCAGGCCGTTCAGCTCGTCCTCGGTCGGACGCACCAGCAGGGTGCGGATGAACAGGTTGTGCCAGGCAAGTTCGTTGATCACGCGCACCTTGACCCGGTGTTCGGGCTGCGAACCGCCAAACAGGTCGGCGACGTAAAGCGTATCCTTCTGCCCCAGTGCCGCATAAAAATCAGCCTTGAGCGCGGCGAAGTGTTCCGGCGTCATGGCGGCGGAATTGTCCCACCACACGGTGTTTTCGGTTTCCGCATCGCGAACGATGAACTTGTCCTTGGCGCTGCGGCCGGTGTGCTTGCCGGTCTCGACCACGATCGGCCCGTCCTTGGCGAGCAGGCCTTCCCCGTTCCGGACGGCGTGTTCTACCAGCGGCGCGGTGCCAAGGTTGGCGTGGATCGTCGCGCTGGTGGCAATGCCCTGCTGCTCGAGAGGGTAGGAAAGCGTACCGGTCAAGATCGTCTCCGTGTGTGATGGCGCCAAGCGGAAAATCCGCAGGGTCGCGTCACTGCATACCTATGCAGAGATTCGTTGCGGCGCATAGTCGAGCAGGGTGGCGCCGTCAAATGGACAACGGTGGTAGGGTGCAATCGCAATCGTTGAGCCGTTGCCGGATCGGGTCAGCGCGATTGTCAGTTCCCGGTTAAACCGCTAGTTCAACGCACAACGATCGCTGACCCACGCACCCCATGCCAGACCTTACACCTCCCCAGCCAACCAAGGGCAAGCCGGATGCCCCGCAGCAAGTCATTGCGCTGGTCGACGATGATCGCAACATCCTGACCACGGTGTCGATCGCGCTTCAGGCCGAAGGGTTTGCAACCCGGGTCTATTCGGACGGTGCGGCAGCGCTCAAGGCGCTTCTCGAAAACCCGCCCGATCTCGCGGTGTTCGACATCAAGATGCCGCAGATGGACGGACTGGAGCTGTTGCAGAAGCTGCGCGAGCGAAGCGAACTGCCGGTCATCTTCCTGACCAGCAAGGACGAGGAACCGGACGAAGCACTGGGTCTCGCGCTGGGCGCGGATGACTATATCGCCAAGCCGTTCAGCCAGCGCCTGCTGACCGCGCGAATCCGTGCAATTCTGCGCCGCAGCGAACTGGTTCACAGTACCAGCGATCCGGCTGGAGAAGCGACGGAATCAAGCGAAAGCCTGCGCCGGGGACGGCTTGAGATGGATGCGTTGCGCCATCAGGTCCTGTGGGACGGCAAACCCGTCTCGCTTACCGTGACCGAATTCCTGATTCTCGAAGCCCTTGCTTCTCGCTCTGGCCTGATCAAAAGCCGCAATCAGTTGATGGACGCGGCCTACAGCGACGATGTTTTTGTCGATGACCGGACAATAGACAGTCATATCAAGAGATTACGCAGAAAATTCCGGGTGGTCGACAAGGATTTCGCAGCGATCGAGACGCTTTACGGCGCAGGCTATTCGTTCACCGATGGCTGACGCCCAAACGGCGCAGAGCGGTGCCCGCCGCCCGGTCTGGACCCGTCGCACCTCGCTTACGGTGCGGATTCTGGCGGTCAACATCATCGCATTGGGCTTGCTCGCCGGCAGTCTGTTCTACCTCGATTCCTACCGCAAGCAGTTGCTCGACGTTCGTTTCAAGCTGGCCCGCGCGGAAGCGGAGATTACCGCCGACGGTCTTGCCGAAACTCCGATTAGCGGGCGCAAGGCGCTGTTCGAACGGGTCAGCGGCAAACAGCAATTGCGCCTGCGGCTCTACAATGCACACGGCGTGTTGATTCTCGACAGCGACAGGGTCGCCGGGCCGGCCTACGCGTTCAGCGACCCCTCACGGGAAACTTTCCTTCAGCAGGTCGCGCGCGAGATCGACCGGGCGATGAATTGGGTACTCGGCTCCGCTCCGGTGGAGCCCTACCGCGATCCGCAAACCGACAGCGTTGAAGCGTGGCCTGAGCTGGTCGCCGCGCATGCCACCGGCAACACCCGTGTCCTGCAGCGTTCCGCCCCCGACGAAACCCCAGTGATCACCGCCGCCGCGCCCGTTGGCGTGCGGGGCGAGATGCTGCTCACCACCCGCAACGCCCGCGACATCACGCAGGACGTGCGCGACGCACGCGGCACCCTCGGCATAGTCATCGCAGTGACGCTGCTGATTTCGATCCAGCTCTCGCTGTTCCTTGCCCGCACCATCGTCCAGCCACTGCGAGCGCTGGTCCGTGCCGCCGTGCGGGTGCGGCTCGGACGCGACCGCGAGGTGGTGGTTCCCCGTCTCCCGGAGCGCGGCGACGAGATCGGCCTGCTTGCCCGCGCCCTCTCGGACATGACCCTGGCGCTGCGCAGCCGCATCGATGCGGTCGAGGCATTCGCCGCCGATGTCGCGCATGAGATCAAGAACCCACTCGCGTCGCTGCGCAGCGCCGTCGAAACGCTCGAAAAGGTGGAGAATCCGGAATTGCGCCGCGAACTGATCCGGATCGCGGCGCACGACCTGCGCCGGATTGACCGGCTGGTAACGGAGATCGCCGAGGCAAGCCGGATTGATGCCGAACTGAGCCGCACCCGATTCGTGCCGGTCGACCTTGATGCGCTCGCCGGAACACTGGTCAGCGCGCGGGCCGAACGCGGAGTCGATGCGGGCCATCCCGTCCGACTGGTGCCGCTCAGCCCCGGTCCATTCGTGGTGCCCGGAGATCCGGCACGGCTCGAGCGCGTGCTGGAAAATCTCATCGGAAACGCCGTGTCGTTTTCCCCGACGGGAGGCGCCGTGGAAGTGACGCTGGAGCGGGTAAACGACCATGTCCGGTTGGGCGTGCGCGACGATGGGCCGGGGATTCCCCGCGAACAGCGCGAAAAGGTGTTCGAGCGGTTCCATTCGCTTCGTCCATCTGAGGAGGATTTCGGCAGCCACTCCGGGCTCGGCCTTGCGATCGCCCGGACCATCATAGAGGCACACGACGGCACCCTTGTCGCAACCGACCGCGACGATGGACGGCCCGGCGCCTACCTCATCGCCGAACTGCCACTCGAGGTGGAGGACGAGGAATGAGCCTGGTCGCCAATGTCGGCTGCGTCTGCGTCGCCGGGCGCGGCATCGTGATCGAAGGCCCGCCGGGCAGCGGCAAATCCAGCCTTGCATTGGCGCTGATCGACCGTGGAGCGACGCTCGTTGGAGACGACGGTGTGGAGATCGACGTGCGGGAAGGTCGCGCCATTGCCGCGCCACCGCCGCACACTGCCGGATTGATCGAAGTGCGCAATGTCGGGCTTGTCTCCCTCCAGACTGCGCGGAATGCGCCGATCGCTCTGGTTGTCCGTCTTGACAGCGAAGCCCCCCGCTTCGTCGACGAGCCGGAGGTCACAACCATTGCGGGGCTTCAACTGCCGTTGATCCGATTGTGGCCGGACAGCCCGGTGCTGGCATTGCGTGCCGAAGTCGCGCTCACCCGTTGGGGCCTGCCCTGACTCGGGACAATCCCGACACTCCCCTTCCCTTTCGTCGCGCTACTCCCCACATTGGCGTCATACCATGAGCGATTCAGTTGCCACCGAACCCCGCCAACGCGTGCTTCTCGTCACCGGGCTGCTTGGAGCAGGCAAGACGACCGCACTCAAGGTTCTGGAAGACCTTGGTTGGGAAACGATCGACAATTTCCCGATTCGGCTGCTTGGTCGGCTGATCGACTCTACCGAGGCGGGCAGCGGTGACGTGCGGCCCTCGCTCGCCATCGGTTTCGATTCACGCACCCGCGGGTTTGATCCCAACCAGGTGATCGAGCGGGTAAAGAAGTTGGTCCAGCGCCCGGATATTGAGCTGACGACCCTGTTTCTGGATTGCTCCGGCCAGGAGCTGGAGCGACGCTACAACGAAACGCGCCACCGGCACCCGCTCGCGCAGGACGTACCGGCCGCCAGTGGAATCGCGTCCGAGCGCGAAATGATGGAGCCGCTGCGGCGGTGGGCGGACATAGTCATCTCGACCACCGACTTTACCAGCAATGACCTGCAGCAGGCGATCCGCGAACGCTTCGGCCGCGATGCACCGCAGGGAACCGTGGTCACGGTGACGAGTTTTGGCTTTTCGCGCGGCATGCCGCCGATCGCCGACCTGGTGTTCGACATGCGTTTTCTCGATAATCCGCATTGGGACCCAGATTTGCGGATACAGACCGGCCAGGACCCGGCAGTTGGCGCCCATATCGAAAACGACCCCGTCTTCGCCGAGGCGTTTGCACGAATTCGCGACCTCATCTTGTTGCTGCTTCCGCGCTATGCGGCGCAGGGCAAGGCCTACGTCAACATAGCCTTTGGATGTACGGGGGGGCGCCACCGCTCGGTCTATAGCGCCGAAAGGATCGCCGGAGCGCTGCGCCAGGCAGGCTATGCCCCAACCGTGCTGCACCGCAACCTGTCATCGCGCGCGGCTGACCTGGTAGAAGGAAAGCATTGACCGTGAGGCGTAACGACGGCATGGCCCTGCGCCACTTGGAGGGACGATTCCCCCCGCCGGCCATGCGTGCCGGGTCGCAATCGCGGAGCGTCAATCCAGCATGATCGGCTTGATCCTGGTCACTCACGGCAAGCTCGCCGAAGAATTCGTCCACGCGATGCAGCACGTGGTCGGCCGCCAGGAAGCGGTGGCGACGGTTTGCATCGGCCCCAATGACGACATGGAAGCGCGTCGGCGCGAAATTGCCGATGCTGTCGGCAAGGTCGATAGTGGCCAGGGTGTGATCATACTGACCGATCTGTTCGGGGGCACGCCGTCCAACCTTGCCATTTCGCTGATGCAGGCAGGCAAGGTGGAAGTGATCGCCGGAATCAACCTCCCCATGCTGATCCGCCTTGCCAAGGCACGGGGCTGCATGGATCTTGCCAAGGCCGTGGTCGCCGCGCGTGACGCTGGCCGCAGCTACATCACGATCGCCTCGGAATTCCTGGGGCAGGACGCATAGCCCGTAGATTCGGGGGGAGTTTGCGGGAATGAGCGAACATCGCGAGTGCGTGGAAATCGTCAATAACCGTGGCCTGCACGCTCGGGCCAGTGCCAAGTTCGTCAACGCGGTCGCCAAGCTGGGCGACGACGTCGCGGTGCGGGTTGAAAAGGACGGCAACGACGCCGCCGGTGCCTCGATCCTTGGCCTGATGATGCTCGGCGCAGCCAAGGGCGATTCGATCGAGATCATCGTTTCGGGCCAAGGCGCAGACACTGCGCTGCTCAAACTGGTCGGGCTGGTCAAGGACGGTTTTGGCGAGGATTGAGGCTGGCAAGTGTACGAGGCACGACAAGCTTAGCCCAGGCCGCTAATCAGTGTAATTTCATGGTAGAATGTGCGCCAGCCTGAGCCTGCCTAAGGCACGCGCCCACGGAGCCCCGATGCGCCGACAGATCACAGGATTTTCCAATCCCACCGTAAAGGCGCTACGCGCGCTTCGCGAGAAGAAGCATCGCAAGGCCTCAGGCAAGTTCCTTGCCGAGGGTCTGCGCCTGCTGACCGACGCGCGTGAAAGCGGAAAGTTGCCCGAGGTGCTGGTAATGGCCAGCGGGCGCGACCCGCACCCCTTGCTCGGCGCGCTGGAGACAGACGTTCTCGCCGCAGGGGGCGAAGTGATCGAAACCAGCGAGGATGTCCTCGCCAAGATCACCGGGAAGGACAATCCGCAAGCCATCGCCGGTGTGTTCGCGGAGTTCGACACGGCGCTTTCGGCAGTGAACCGGAACTGCGCGCCGATTTGGCTGGTGGCACAGGCGCTGCGTGATCCGGGCAATCTTGGCACGATGCTTCGAACCGGCGATGCGGTTGGCGCAGGCGGATTGATCCTGATTGACGACTGCGCCGATCCCTTTTCGGTCGAGGCCGTGCGCGCCTCCATGGGGGCCGTGTTCACCCAGCAAGTGGTGCAGGCGCGATGGGACGAATTCCTGCCGTGGCTGCGCTCCGGCGAGGGACAGCTTGTCGCCGCGAGCCTGCGCGATGCAGTAGATTATCGCGGCGCGCCTTACTCCGCGCCGTGCTTTCTCATGGTCGGCAACGAAAGCCGTGGCTTGCCCGAAGCCTACGAAGCCGAATGCGATCTGCGCGTCACCATGCCGATGAAGGGCCGCGCCGACAGTCTCAACGCCGCCGTTGCGGCCGCGGTACTCGCCTACGAGGTTCTGGCAACGCTGGGCGGTTGACGCCCAAAGCATTCATCATCGCCAGCCCGGTCAAGCACTCCTGTATTCCGGGTGGCGCTCAGGATTGTTTCGCCGCGCTGACGATGAAGGCGACGGGTCCAATACCGCGCCTACTCAGCCGCCTCATCATTGGCTGGATCGTCGGTCGGCAACGCTGCGGTTTCGCCATGGCGCGGAGCGCTTTCCACCAAGGGTACTTCTTCGGCGTCCTTCTTGCCAATCTCGATCCCCTTGTCACGCAGCCGCTTGGCGCTGGTCATGACGTTGCGTTCGAAGCTGCCGACGAATTTGTTGTAGTTGTTCACCGCGCTTTCGAGACCGCCGCCAACGCGCTTCAGGTGTTCCGCCGCAGTCTGAATGCGATCGTAGATTTCCGATCCGATTCGGCCGATCTCGCGCGCTTCCGCAGCGAGCGCATCTTGCCTCCACACCATCGCCACGGTCCGCGCGATCGCAACCAGGTTCGTTGGAGTCGCAAGCAATACCTTGTTATAAAATGCAAAATCCCACAATTCCGGATCGTGTTCCAGTGCCGCAGCAACAAAATGCTCACCGGGAACGAACATCACCACATAGTCAGGTGCCTCATCGAACTGGCTCTGATAGCTCTTCGCGCCGAGCGTCTGGACGTGTCCCCGCATCGAGCGGGCATGGAGATCGAGATGACGCTTGCGCTCTCCCTCGTCACTGGCCTCGAAGGCGGCCTGGTAGGCGTTGAGCGAAACCTTCGCGTCGATCACCAGCTTCTTCTGCCCCGGCACATGGACCACGGCATCGGGACGCAGCCTCCCCTCTTCGGTGTCGAGCGAATGTTCCAGATCGAAGTCGGTGTGTTCGGAAAGCCCGCACTGCTCCAACACGTTCTGCAAGGCCCGTTCGCCCCAGCGCCCGCGCGCCTTGGGAGCATTGGTCAGCGAATTGCCCAGCCGCGCCGCCTCTGCTCGCACCGCCTCCTGCCCATCGCGCATCGACTGGATCAACCCGGTCAGTTGCCCGAACGCGTCGACTCGCTGCTTTTCCAACCCCTGGACCTGGTCCTCATAGCTTTTGAGCCGCTGATCGACCGGAACGAGCAGCGCCTTGATCTGTTCGGCGCTTTTCTGTTCGGACACCGCAAACCGCTCCTGCGCGCGAGCCATGAAGACCTCCTGAGCGCGTTCGAGTACCTTGGCCCCGGCGTTCTCGAATTCCTTCTTCAGCCCATCCTGCGCTTCCAGCAGCAGGCGTTTTTGTTCATCGAAGTGCGCGGCGTTGGCCTTCAGAGTGGCAAGCTCCGCGCCCTGGCCTTCGCTGCGCTGGCGCACCACGGCCAGTTCCTCCGCCAGACCGTCCGCTCGCTCAGCCCGTTCGCTGGCAGCGGCAAGATCGCGAATCGCGGCCTTGAAGCGGGCGTCATTCTCCCGCGCCTCCCCCTCGTTAGCCGACAACCGCGCGCGCAGGTCAGCCAGCGGGCGAGAACCGGCGAACCAGCCAGCAGCCGCACCCACCACAAGGGCGACAAATATCAGAACAAGGGCAAGCATCGATTCCATACCGTCAGGCTAACCGGAACGGAGCAAGAACGCCAGACACTTTCCCGACTTTTCCGCTCCAAAACGGAGCCGGTCGGATCACGCCGCCTTGCGCAGCTTTTCCAGCTTCTTCAGCGCCATGTTCCGCTTCAGGCGGGAGAGGTGATCGATGAACAGAATCCCCTCAAGGTGGTCCATCTCATGCTGGAGGCACGTGGCGAGCAGGCCCTCGATCTGTTCTTCGTGCGCCTTGCCGTCGATGTCCTGCCAGCGCGCGCGGATGCGGGCCGGCCGCTCTACCTCGGCATAGATGTCCGGAACCGAAAGGCAGCCCTCGGAGTAGATCGAATGTTCTTCCGAGGGATCGAGAATCTCGGGGTTGATGAACACCCGCGGTTCCTTCCTGGTCGGCTGATGGTGATGGTGATGGCCATCGTGATTGCAGGCGACCGGCTCGGCATCCTCATCTTCGGGCTGAAGGTCGATCACCAGTACCCGTAGCGGCACACCCACCTGGATCGCCGCAAGCCCGATGCCGGGTGCCTCGTACATCGTTTCGAACATGTCATCGACGAGCGTGCGCAAGCTCGCGTCGAACTCGGTGACGGGGGCGGAAACCTGCTTGAGCAGCGGGTCGGGAACTTCGATGATTTCGCGAATGGCCATGCGGCGCAGATAGGTTCTGTTGCGGGTTTGGGCAAGGGTGGTGCGTTACCCTATCGGCCTTCGTGCCCGCAGTGCCTGGGCGAGCGTCCCTTCGTCGAGATAGTCAAGCTCTCCCCCCACCGGCAGACCATGGGCGAGTTGGGTGATCCGCACCGGAAGTCCCTCCAGCCGCTCGGCGATGTAGTGCGCCGTGGTCTGGCCCTCCAGTGTGGCGTTCATGGCGAGGACGACTTCATCAATGCCGCCGGTAGCGACCCGATCGATCAACGCCGCGATCGTCAGGTCCTCGGGCCGCACGCCCTCCAGCGCGGAGAGCCGACCGCCGAGCACATGGTAACGCCCGGTGAACAGCCGCGCCCGATCCAGCGCCCACAGGTCGGCCACGTCCTCCACCACGCACAGCGAGCGCTGGTCACGCCGCGGATCCGCGCAGATACCGCAGGGATTCCCGGTATCGACGTTGCCGCATGTCCGGCATTCCACCAGCCGCTCGCGCACCGCATCGAGCGCCTCCAGCAGCCCTACCAGCGACGTCTCGCGCCGCTTGATCAGCCACAGCACCGCGCGCCGCGCCGAACGGGGGCCAAGCCCCGGCAGGCGCGACAGGGCCTGGGTAAGCGCTTCGATCTCTTGCGATGCCATGGACGGACAGATAGGGCGCGCTTTCAGGAAAGGCAAAGCCGTGCGCGTCATCTTCATGGGAACCCCCGATTTTGCCGTTCCGGCGCTGGAGGCGCTGGTCGAGGCGGGGCACGAGGTGGTGGCCGCCTACAGCCAGCCGCCGCGTCCGGCGGGTCGCGGCAAGCAGTTGATGCCCTCCCCCGTCCAGCGCAAGGCCGAGGAACTGGGCATTGCGGTACGCACCCCGCTGACCCTGCGCGATCTGGAAGCCCAGGCCGATTTCGCGGCGCTGGAGGCGGACGTTGCCGTGGTCGCGGCTTATGGCCTGATCCTGCCACGGGCCGTGCTGGACGCGCCAAGGCACGGCTGCCTCAACGTCCATGCCAGCCTCCTGCCGCGCTGGCGTGGAGCGGCGCCGGTGCAACGGGCGATCCTCGCCGGGGATTCCGTCACCGGCGTCACGATAATGCAGATGGAGGCCGGCCTCGATACCGGGCCGATGCTTGCCGTGGCCCGCACCCCGGTCGAGCACAAGACCGCTGGCGAACTCACCGCCGAGCTGGCCGAGATCGGCGCACGCCTGATGGTCGAGGTACTGGCCGGCTTGCCCGCGCACCACCCCAACCCGCAGCCCGAACTGGGCGCGACCTATGCGAAGAAGGTCGACAAGGCCGAAAGCCGGATCGACTTCACCCATGATGCCGAACAGGTCGAACGCCAGGTTCGCGCCTTTGCGCCAGCGCCGGGGGCGTGGTTCGAACTGGACGGCGAACGCTACCGCGTCCTCAAGGCCGAGGTGGTCAATCGCGAAGGCGCAGCGGGGACGACGCTTGACGATGGGCTGACCATAGCCTGTGCCTTTGGCGCGATCCGGCCGACGCTGATCCAGCGCGCCGGGCGTCCGGTAATGGGAGTGAGCGAATTGCTGCGCGGGCGGACGGTTCCGGCTGGGACGAGGCTGGGCTGATGGCGAGACGTGGGCTTCGACGTGCGCGGCATGTGCCGGAATTGCACTGCAACCCAGGCAATCCTTGTCCCACGTTTCCGCGCCCGCACGGGCCGAGCCGGTCCAAACCCGCACTCCAGCCGCAATGACACGCTTCGCCCTCACCCTCGAATTCGACGGCACTCCGTTCATGGGCCTCCAGCGTCAGGCCCACGGACCAAGTGTTCAGCAAACCGTCGAAGAAGCAGTCGAGCGGGTGACTGGAGAGACGGTCACGCTTCACGCCGCCGGACGGACAGACGCCGGGGTTCATGCCCTTGCCATGCGTGTCCATGTCGACGTGGCAAAGGACATCGACGCTTTCCGGCTGATGGAAGCGCTCAATTATCATCTTCGTCCAGCCCCGGTCGCCGTGCTGGCCTGCGAGACGAAGCCTGACGATTGGCACGCCCGCTTTTCGTGCATCGGCCGCTCTTACCTCTACCGCATCGCCAACCGCCGTGCGCCGCTCACGCTGGACCTCAACCGCGCCTGGCAAGTGCCCCAGCCGCTCGATCACGCTGCGATGCACCGCGCCGCGCAGGCGCTGGTCGGGCGGCACGATTTCACCACTTTCCGCTCGGCCCATTGCCAGGCGAAGGATCCGGTCAAGACGCTGGACCTGCTCGATGTTGAGCGCGTGGGCGAGGAAGTGCGCGTCCACGCTGCCGCGCGTTCCTTCCTCCACCACCAGGTCCGCTCGATGGTCGGCTGCCTTGCGCTGGTCGGCATGGGGCGGTGGCGAGAGGAACAGGTGGGCCAGGCACTGGAGGCGTGCAACCGGCAGATGCTCGGCCTCAATGCGCCAAGCGAGGGGCTTTATTTCGTTCAGGCGCTTTACCCGGACGATTGAACGATTAGGTTGCATTGCGAAACAGAATTTGGCCAAGACAGATTCGGGAGAACGACCATGGCATTCACCGGCAAGCAACTCACCACCCAGCTTGACGCCGACGGCACCCTGACGGTTCAGCTCAACGACAAGACCTGGGATGCGCCGCGCGAAGGACAGGTGCTGATCCGCATGGAGGCTGCGCCGATCAATCCGTCCGATCTTGCGCTGCTGTTCGCTTCGGCCGACACCGACGGAGCCAGCTATTCGCCGGGTAAGGTCGTGGCGAAAATGCCCGACGCTGCGACCCGCTTCATGAAGGCGCGCCACGGCCAGGCCCTGCCCGCGGGGAACGAGGGCGCGGGCGTTGTCGTTGCCGCGGGAGCCGGGGCGGAAGCCCTGCTCGGCAAGCGCGTCGGCTGTGTTCCCGGCACGGCCTTTGGTGACTATGCCCATGCCGAGGCGGCACAGTGCATGCCCGTGCCCGAGGGGATCAGCAGCGAGCAGGCCGCCTCCTGCGTGGTCAACCCGATGACCTCGCTGGGCTTTGTCGAAACGATGCGAATGGATGGCTTCACCGGAATCGTCCACGCCGCCGCGGCGTCAAATCTTGGCCAGATGCTCGTGCGTATCTGCCAGCAGGACGGCGTGCCGCTGGTCAATATCGTGCGCAGCGCCGATCAGGTAGCTCTCCTGAAAGGCATGGGCGCGACCCATGTGCTCAATTCGGCCGATGCGGATTTCATGCCGCAATTGATCGAGGCGATCGTCGAGACCAAGGCCATGCTGGGTTTCGATCCGATCGGCGGTGGCACAATGGCGAGCCAGATCCTGACCGCGATGGAAGCAGCCGCCAGCCGGGGCGCGGCCTATTCACGTTATGGCTCGAATGAGCGCAAGAAGGTCTATATCTACGGCGGGTTGGACATTGGCCCGACGATTCTCAACCGTGCGTTCGGGCTGACCTGGGAACTGGCTGGCTGGCTGCTGTTTCCGTTCATGATGCGCGCCGGTGCCGAAGTGACCGGCCGGATGCGCGCGCGGGTGATCAACGAGCTGACCACGACCTTCGCCAGCCACTACAAGGCGCGCGTCAATCTGGAGCAGATGCTGACCAAGGCTGCGATCAGCGAATATAATGCACGGAGGACCGGCGAGAAGTATCTCGTGGTGCCCTGAGCACGTCTCCGGTCGCGTTAGAAGCAGTTCAGCGCGACCCTGCTGTCGGGCAGGTCGCGGTGGATCTTTGAATTGCGCCGGATGCGCCCCGACGCGTCATTTGCAAGCTGTAACAGGCTGAATGCCGATACGGTTTAAACCCGCATCGGCATCAGCACATAGAGCGCCGGGCTCTTGTCGTCCTGACGGATCAGGGTTGGCGCCCCTGCGTCCGCAAGGTGCAATTCCACCGTATCGCCCTCGATCTGGCTGAGGATGTCCTTGAGATAGTTGGCATTGAAGCCGATCTCGAACCCGGCGGCGCTGTAGTCGGCGGGAACTTCTTCCGCCGCGGTGCCGTTGTCGGGCGAGGTGACGGAGAGCGTCACCTTGTCGTTCTCCAGCGCCATCTTGACCGCGCGGGTCTTTTCGGTGGCGATGGTGGCAACGCGGTCCACCCCTTCCCAGAAACTGCGCGGATCGAGCTTGAGGAGCTTGTCGTTCCCGGTCGGGATAACCCGCGTATAGTCGGGGAAGGTGCCGTCGATCAGCTTGCTGGTCAGCACCACGCCGTTCTCGCCACCGAGCGTGAAGCGGATCTTGCTGGCGGAAAGGTCGATCTCGACATTGGTGTCGAGCGCTTCTTCCAAGAGCTTGCGCAATTCGGCGACGCATTTTCTCGGCACGATAACGTCGGGCATGCCTTCCGCGCCGTCGGGACGTTTGATGGTGAAGCGGGCGAGGCGGTGGCCATCGGTGGCGGCCGCCTTGAATTCCTCGTCGGTGACGTGGAGGAAAATGCCGTTGAGGTAATAACGGGTTTCCTCTGTCGAGATGGCGAAGCGGGTGCGATCGATCAGTTGCGCCAGCGTTGCGGCCGGAAGTTCGAAGCTGGTCGGCAGGTCGCCTTCGACGATCACCGGGAAATCATCGCGGGGCAAGGTCGGCAGAGTGAAGCGGCTACGTCCGGCCTTCACCGTCATGCGGTTTTCCGAAACTTCGAGGCTGACCTGGCTGCCGTCGGGCAGCTTGCGTGCAATGTCGAACAGCAGATGCGCCGAAACCGTCGTCGCGCCCGGAACCTCGACCGAAACCGCGCTCAGTATTTCGGCCACCTGGAGATCGAGGTCCGTCGCCATCACCCGCAGGGTGCCATCGGCGGCGGCATCGATCAGCACGTTCGAGAGAATCGGGATCGTATTGCGCCGTTCGACCACCGACTGGACGTGAGAGAGACACCGCAGCAGCGTCGCGCGTTCGAGTGTGGCCTTCATGGTCGCTTCATGTCCCCCTTCGCCATCCGGACACGCGCCGGAGTCGCGGAAATCGGACTGCATTCCTTAACGTGGAGGGCGATTGCGGCAAGCGTGAAGTGCGGGGGATTGGGGATAAAATCCTCCCCGGAACGGGGAGGCGGCAGTCGCGAAGCAACTGACGGAGGGGGTTGGCCGCCTTGCGCAACACCCAAGGCTCACGCCGGGACGAGAGTCCCCTCCACCATGCTTCGCATGGTCGCCCTCCCCGTTCCAGGGAGGATTTAGAACATCGCCATCCCGCCGTTCACGTGCAGAGTCTGCCCGGTGACATAACCGGCCTCACGCGAGGCCAGATA
>JAGWUU010000323.1 GCA_028868335.1 Sphingomonadales bacterium
CCGCCATCGGTGATCTCAACCTTCTGCAGCATCTGGCGAACGATCACCTCGATGTGCTTGTCGTTGATCTTCACGCCCTGCAAGCGGTACACTTCCTGGATTTCCGCAACGAGGTATTCGGCGAGGGCCTCGACACCGAGGACTTCGAGAATGTCGTGCGGGTTGGGCGAGCCCGAGATCAGGTTGTCGCCCTTCTTGACCCAGTCGCCTTCCTGGACGTCGATCACCTTCGACTTGGGGATGAGGTATTCCACCGCATCGCCTTCCTCGGGGATGATCGCGATCTTGCGCTTGGCCTTGTAGTCGCGGACGAATTCGATCCGGCCCGAGATCTTGGCGATGATCGCGTTGTCCTTGGGCATGCGCGCTTCGAACAGCTCGGCCACCCGCGGCAGACCGCCGGTGATGTCGCGGGTCTTGGCGGCTTCGCGGCTGGCGCGGGCCAGCACGTCACCGGCATCGACCATCTGACCATCCTCGACCGAGAGGGTGGTGCCCGGAGCCAGCATGTAGCGACCCGCTTCGCCCGACGCTTCGTCAAGCAGGGTCAGGCGCGGACGCAGATCCTCCTTCTTCGAGCGGCTGGCTGCGCGGTTCTCGGTGACGACACGGCTGGTCATGCCGGTGGCATCATCGGTCACTTCGGTCAGCGTCCTGCCATCGACCAGGTCCTGGTACTTCACCACGCCCGACTTTTCGGTGATGATCGGGGTGGTGAACGGGTCCCACTCGGCCAGGCGATCGCCCTCGTTGATGATCGCGCCGTCCTCGTGGAGGAGGTGCGTACCATAGGGCACGCGGTGGATCGCGCGTTCGCGACCCTCGGTGTCGATCACCACGATCTCGCCGTTGCGGGCAAGGCTCAGGCGGCGGCCGCGCTTGTCAACGATGGTCGGAATGTCACGGTAAACAACCGTGCCGTCCGAAATCGCCTCGAGGTGCGACTGCTCGTTGACCTGCGCCGCGCCACCGATGTGGAAGGTACGCATGGTCAGCTGGGTGCCGGGTTCACCGATCGACTGGGCGGCGATGACACCCACCGCTTCGCCGATGTTGACCGGGGTACCGCGGGCCAGATCGCGACCATAGCAGGTCGCACAGACGCCCTGTTCAGCCTCGCAGATCAGCGGCGAGCGGATCCGCGCGGCCTGAACGCCCGTGGCCTCGATCGCGGCAACCGCCGCTTCGTCGAGCAGATCGCCCTTGGCGGCCACGACCGTCCCGTCCTTGTTGACGATGTCCTCGGCCAGCGTGCGGCCCAGGATACGTTCTGCAAGGCTGGCGATGGTCGACCCGCCCTGGACGATCGAGCGCATTTCCAGCGCCCGTTCGGTTCCGCAATCGTCGATCACGACAACGCAGTCCTGCGACACGTCGACCAGGCGGCGGGTCAGGTAGCCCGAGTTCGCCGTCTTGAGCGCAGTGTCGGCCAGGCCCTTGCGGGCGCCGTGGGTCGAGTTGAAGTATTCAAGAACGGTCAGGCCTTCCTTGAAGTTCGAGATGATCGGGGTCTCGATGATCTCGCCCGAAGGCTTGGCCATCAGCCCGCGCATACCCGCCAACTGCTTCATCTGGGTCGGCGAACCACGCGCACCGGAGTGCGACATCATGTAGATCGAGTTGATCGGCTTCTGACGGCCCGTTTCGGGGTCGATCGGGCTGGCCTTGATCTCGTCCATCATGGCGTTGGCGACCTGGTCGCCGCAGCGGCTCCATGCGTCGATCACCTTGTTGTACTTTTCCTGCTGGGTGATCAGGCCGTCCTGGTACTGCTGTTCATAGTCAGCCACCAGCGCCTTGGTCTCGTCGACCAGCGCGTCCTTGCTGTCGGGGATGATCATGTCGTCCTTGCCGAACGAGATCCCCGCCTTGAAGGCGTTGCGGAAGCCCAGCGCCATGATCGCGTCGGCGAACAGCACCGTGTCCTTCTGGCCGGTGTGGCGATAGACCTGATCGATAACGTCGCCGATTTCCTTCTTGGTCAGCACCTTGTTGACCACGTCGAAGGGAACGGTGTGCGACTTGGGCAGGCATTCGCCGATCAGCATGCGGCCCGGGGTGGTGTCGAACCGCTTCATGTACTGCTGGCCCTGCTCGTCGGTCTGCGGCACGCGGGCCGTGATCTTCGAATGCAGGGTAACGGCCCCGGCGTTGAGCGCCTGGTGGACCTCGGCCATGTCGGCCAGGACCATGCCCTGGCCGGGTTCACCCTCGCGGTCGATCGAGAGGTAGTACAGGCCCAGCACCATGTCCTGCGAAGGCACGATGATCGGCTTGCCGTTGGCGGGGCTGAGGATGTTGTTGGTCGACATCATCAGCACGCGCGCTTCAAGCTGGGCTTCCAGCGACAGCGGTACGTGGACCGCCATCTGGTCACCGTCAAAGTCGGCGTTGAAGGCCGAGCAGACCAGCGGGTGAAGCTGGATCGCCTTGCCCTCGATCAGCACCGGCTCGAACGCCTGGATGCCCAGACGGTGAAGCGTCGGCGCGCGGTTGAGCAGCACTGGGTGTTCGCGGATCACCTCGTCGAGGATGTCCCAGACTTCCTTGCGTTCCTTCTCGACCCACTTCTTGGCCTGCTTCAGGGTCATCGACAGACCCTTGGCATCGAGGCGGGCGTAGATGAACGGCTTGAACAGCTCGAGCGCCATCTTCTTGGGCAGGCCGCACTGGTGCAGCTTGAGTTCCGGCCCGGTCACGATCACCGAACGGCCCGAATAGTCGACGCGCTTGCCGAGCAGGTTCTGGCGGAAGCGGC
>JAGWUU010000052.1 GCA_028868335.1 Sphingomonadales bacterium
ACGTGGGTCACGCCCATGTCGTGATCGTCGACCACCACGGCCAGCATGTACGTTGGTGTGCCATCCGATCGCAGCAGGATGAAATCGTCAAGCTCGACATTGGCGACCGTGATCTCGCCCTGGACCAGATCGTTGATCGTGGTTTCGCCTTCGCGTGGCGCCTTGATCCGCACCACGTAGGACTTGTCTGCTGGCCAGGTTGAGGGATCGGCATCGCGCCATTCGCTGTCGATGCGGAACGGTCGCCGCTCAGCCTGCGCCTTCTCGCGCCGCGCGGCCAGTTCCTCGGGGGTGAGATAGCAACGGTACGCAGCGCTAGTCTCAAGCAGGCGGCGCGCGACTTCGGCATGACGGTCCGACCGTGCGAACTGAAACGTGGCGGGCTCGTCACCCATCAGGCCGAGCCACTCGAGCCCGTCGAAAATTGCGTCGATGGCAGGCTCGGTAGAGCGGGCGCGATCGGTATCCTCGATCCGCAGCAGGTACTTGCCGCCGGTGTGCCGGGCAAAGAGCCAGTTGAAGAGCGCGGTGCGGGCGCCGCCTATGTGCAGGAACCCGGTGGGCGAAGGGGCAAAGCGCGTTACGACGGGAGCCGTCGTTTCCAGCGCTGATTTGCCGCTTCCGCTTGCCATTTCCTTGCCCTTTCTGCCACTTGGCGACGATGGCCAGCATCCTACCGCCAACCGTGCCGTCAGGCGATGCAGCCCCCGATGGCGCTGCACTGCAACATAGCCCTTGGCGCAAGCGCGCGGACTTGTCCAGCGGGCTCGCTAAAGTCGAACATTTCCTTGAAAGCGCCGGTTTTGATCGCGCGCCGTGGATGGTTATCGCATTGGCAACCGGGATTGCCGCATGGTTCGTCCTCTCGGGTCCGTGGCAGTGGCTCGGCTGGATTGCCGGGTGCGTCGCAATGGCGCTGCTGACGCTTGCCCTCTTCGCAGGTGAAGGACGGTTTCCCTTTATTCGTCAAGCGGTTGTGGTGATATCACTTGCTGCGGCGGTGGGGTGCGGGCTGGTGTGGACCAAATCCGAACTGGTCGGAGCCAGGGCGATCGCGCGTGCGGTTGTCACCGAGCTGACCGGACGTATCGAACTGCGTGAGGAGCAACCGGCCGATCATCGCGTGCGTCTGACACTTGCTACGCGCGATCCGTTCAACGGCCAGGCGATCAACGTGCGACTCAATCTTGACCTGGATCGTGATCGCCCCGGATTGCTCGAAGGGACCGTCGTGCGTCTGCGCGCCCGTCTGGTTCCGCCAGCCGCGCCGATGCTGCCCGGAGGCTACGACTTTTCCCGGACCGCGTGGTTTTCGGGTCTGGCTGCGACGGGTAGCGCGCTGGGCGACGTAACGATACTCGACACCAGCGATCATGGCGGAGCCTTGACGCGCATTCAGCGCACCCTGTCACAGCATGTCCGGGCCAACCTGTCCGGCTCGTCCGGAACCATTGCCGCCGCTTTTGCCAGCGGCGACCGAGGAGCCATCGCCCGGACGGATGAGGTGGCGATGCGCGACGCCGGGTTGACGCATCTGCTTTCGATCAGCGGACTGCATGTCAGTGCGGTGATCGCGGGATTCTATGTCTTGAGCCTGCGCCTGTTGGGGCTTTTCCCCTGGTTGGTGCTGCGGGTGCGGCTTCCGCTGGTTGCGGCAGGCGTGGGTGCACTCGCCGGGATCGGATATACGGTGCTGACCGGCTCCGAAGTGCCGACGATCCGCTCATGCATCGGCTCGGTACTGGTGCTGATAGCACTGGTCCTCGGTCGCGAGGGACTCAGCATTCGCATGCTGGCGGTGGGGGCATTCTGCATCCTGATCGTCTGGCCCGAGGCCTTGATCGGGCCAAGCTTTCAGATGAGCTTCGCCTCTGTTCTCGCTATCATCTCGCTTCACGGGGCCGAGCCCGCGCGACGGCTGTTCGCCCCGCGCCCCGAGCCGTGGTGGGCAACAACCTTGCGCCACCTCGCGTCCTTGCTGATTACCGGAGCGGTGATCGAGCTGGCGTTGCTGCCGATCGGATTGTTCCACTTTCACCGCGCCGGGGTTTATGGCGCGCTCGCCAACGTGATCGCAATCCCGCTTACCACCTTTGCCTCAATGCCGTTGATCGCGCTGTCTTTGCTGTTTGACACCGTGGGCTTTGGCGCGCCGTTCTGGTGGCTCACGGGTAAATCGCTCGATCTTCTGCTCGCCCTGGCGCACTGGACCGCCTCGTGGCCGGGTGCGGTGACCATGATGCCGGGGATGGGGCGTGCCACTTTTGCGCTGTTCCTGATCGGCGGGCTGTGGCTGGCGCTGTGGCGCGGGAACGTGAGGTTGTGGGGCCTCGTTCCGACGGTGGTTGGCCTGGTCCTGGTCCTGGCAACGCGCGCGCCGGACGTGTTCATATCCGGTGATGGGCGTCATGTGGGAATTACCGGAACCGGGCCTGACCTGGTGGTACTGCGCGAAAGTCGCAGCGACTTCACGCGCGGGAACCTTACCGAACTGGCCGGAATGAACGGCTCGACCCAACTCATGGCCGAATGGCCGGGCGCGAAGTGCAACGATGATTTCTGCTGGGTCCGGCTTGAGCGAGGCGATCGGCCGTGGTCCTTGCTGATCGCTAGAAGCAGGGATGCGGTCGCCGAACGCGAACTCGCCGCGGCGTGCGAGCGCGTCGATATCGTGGTCGCGCCGCGTTACCTTCCCCGATCCTGCCGTCCGCACTGGCTCAAGGCCGACCGGCGGATGCTCGACCGGACAGGCGGGTTGTCTCTTGACCTGAACGCCGGAACATCACGCACCGTTGCCGAAGATCAGGGCCAACACCCCTGGAAGCCAGCGGAACCCGCCCGGCACCACCGACGCTCTCCCGGCAAGTTGGCCAGAGCCGTTGCCAAGGTCCCCGCCGACGGCTCCCCGACCAGGTGAATCCGTTCAGCAATCCAGATCAGTGATAGCGACGCAACAGTCCGGCGAGCTTGCCCTGAACCACGACCTCGCGCGGATCGTAGATCTGCGGCTCATAGGCGGCGTTGGCCGGATCAAGCCGAACCCGGCCATTCTCGCGGCGCAGATACTTGAGCGTCGCTTCCTCACCCCTGACCAGCGCGACGACGATCTCTCCGTCGCGGGCTGTGTCCGTGCGACGAATTAGGGCGTAATCACCGTCGAGAATGCCAGCCTCGACCATCGAATCACCCGATACTTCAAGTGCATAATGCTCCCCCGCACCAAGCAGGGCGGCAGGCACCGGCAACATGGCCGCAGTCTCCATAGCTTCGATTGGAACGCCAGCGGCGATCCGTCCGTGGAGCGGAATCTCGATCACGTCATTGGCAGGCGCGGGACGCGCTTCAGGCGGGCGAACAACGGCTGTCGTCGGGTTTGCGTTAGCCGGACGCGGCACGGCCTTGGCCCCGACATCGTCTGGTTGCCGCAGCACTTCAAGCGCGCGGGCTCGGTTGGGCAGGCGGCGAATGAACCCGCGCTCCTCCAGCGCCGAGATCAGGCGGTGAACGCCAGACTTCGATTTCAGATCGAGCGCCTCCTTCATTTCCTCAAACGATGGGGAAACGCCGGTTTCTTCCAACCGGATCTGGATGAAACGGATCAGTTCGTGCTGCTTGCGGGTCAGCATGCGCCTGTCACTCCGATGGAACGGAAGGAGCATCGCGAAGATGTTCCTGTGCCGTTCAGTGAACGAATACGGAACAATTAAGCAACAAGGAGAATCGAGTCAAGCAATTCCGCCGTTTTCGAGCTATCTCTCTGCGGCGCGCCAGATGCCGGACTTCCCACCACGCTTCTCGATCAGTCGCACGCCCTCGATCACCATGCCCTTGTCGATCGCCTTGGCCATATCGTAGATGGTGAGGAGTGCGACGGAAACCGCTGTAAGTGCTTCCATTTCCACTCCGGTCCGGCCGATGAGCGAGGCGGTGGCAGTGGCGCGCACCGCGCTGTCCTCTAGTGCGAATTCCAACGAGATCGCGTTCAACGACAGTGGGTGGCACAGCGGGATCAGTTCAGCGGTTTTCTTGGCCGCCATTATTCCCGCGATGCGGGCAGCGGCGAGAACATCGCCTTTGGGGACAGCGCCATCGCGGATGGCGTCGAGCGCAGCCGCCGACATCACGATACGCCCGCTGGCCATCGCGACCCTGTGGCTGTCCACCTTGTCGCCGATGTCGACCATCCGGGCCTTGCCGTTTTCATCGAGGTGAGTGAGATCAGCCATTGAGCAGTGCCTGCGTCGCCAAGGTCACGTCATCCTGGCGCATCAGGCTTTCCCCGACAAGAAAGGTGCGTACGCCGACCGACTGAAGCCTCAGCAGATCGGCGTGGGCATTGATCCCGCTTTCGCTAACCAGTAGCGTGCCTGGAGGGGCGAGCGGCGCCAGCCGTTCGGTCGTACCGAGATCGGTGACGAAGCGCTTCAAGTCGCGATTGTTGACCCCGATCAGGCGTGAACGAAGCCGGGCGGCGCGCTCCATCTCGATCTCGTTGTGAACCTCAACCAGCACGTCCATGCCACGTTCGCTCGCGGCCGCTTCGATCTCGGCCATAGGGCCGTCGTCAAGCGCCGCCACGATGATCAGGATGCAGTCGGCGCCGATCGCGCGGGCTTCCGCCACCTGCCATGGATCGACCATGAAGTCCTTGCGCAGCACGGGCAGCGCGCAGGCAGCGCGCGCGGCGACAAGGTAGTCTTCATGCCCCTGGAAGTAGGGCGCATCAGTCAGCACCGAGAGGCAGGCCGCGCCACCAGCCTGATAGGCGCGCGCATGGGCTGCCGGATCAAAATCGCCGCGGATCAGCCCTTTCGAGGGACTGGCCTTCTTGATTTCGGCGATGAGCGCGAAACCATCCGCAGCTTTGGCCCGAAGCGCGCCCTCGAACCCGCGCGGCGCGGATTGCGCGGCGGCGCGGGCATCGAGATCGGCCAGCGTCGCCTGCTGTTTGCGGGCGGCAACTTCCTGGCGCTTGGTTGCGCAGATTTCGGCGAGTTTATCGGTCATCTGGCAGTCTTTATCCAGCAATCAAGCAAGGTGTTGGCAAGGCCCTTGTCGATGGCTTCGGCAGCTTCTTCGACGCCGGAATGCCAATCGTCCGCCTCTCCGGCCACGATGAGGGCCGCCGCAGCGTTGAGCAACACGGCATCGCGATAGGGACCGGACTCTCCCTTCAGCAGTGCGCGCAGCGCGGCAGCGTTGTGGGCGGCGTCCCCACCGCGAATGGCCGAAACCGGAGCCTGCGGCAGGCCGGTGTTACCGGGCTCGCATCGCTGCATGACAAAGCCATCGCCGCCGACCACTGCGATCTCATTGCCTCCCGCGAGGCTCAATTCGTCGAGCCCCTCGTCGCTCGAGACGACCATCGCACTAGTGGTGCCGAGCCGGTGCAATGCCTCGGCATAGATCGGCACGTAGGCGGGGCGGGCGATCCCGACCAGTTGGCGCCGCACCCGCGCGGGATTGGCCAGCGGCCCCATCAGGTTGAAGATCGTGCGCCGCCCGATCGCGCGACGGATCGGCATGATCCGCGCCATTGCCGGGTGGTGCTTGCCCGCAAACAGAAAACACACGCCAAGGTCGGCCAGCGTTGCCTCAGCGGTTTCGGCGGCGCGATCGAGATCGAGGCCCAGCGCCTCCAGCGTATCTGCCGCTCCCGCTTTGGAGGAGGCCGCGCGGTTGCCATGCTTGGCGACGGGAACCCCGCAAGCGGCGACAACCAGCGCCACGGCGGTCGATACGTTGAGGGTATGGAATCCGTCGCCCCCGGTGCCGCAGACGTCCATGGCGTTGGACGGCGCGACAACCGGGATCATCCGGTCGCGCATCGCCTGTGCGGCCCCGGCGATCTCCGTCGCAGTCTCACCGCGGTCGGACAGTTCGATCAGGAACCGCGCGATCTCGTCATCAGGCACATCGCCGTCGAGCAGCGCGCCAAAGGCCTTCTCCGCTTCGTCCTGGGCGAGCGGATGCGTGGTATCGGGCAGTCGGCTCATGCCGGTTCGCGCAGGGGAATGCCACAGATCGCGAGGAAGTTGGCGAGCATCGCGTGGCCGTGCTCTGTCGCGATGCTTTCCGGGTGGAATTGCACGCCGTGGATCGGCAGGGTGGCATGGCGCACGCCCATGACGTGTTCATCGTCGCTGGTGGCGTTGACCACCAAGCTGTCGGGAATATCCTTGACGATCAGCGAGTGATAGCGCGTGGCGGTGAAGGGCGAGGGGAGCCCTTTGAACAGGCCGCTGCCATCGTGCGTGACCGGCGAGACCTTGCCGTGCATCAGTCCGCCGCGCACCACCTTGCCGCCGAAATACTGCCCGATCGACTGGTGGCCGAGGCACACGCCAAGCAGAGGCTTGCCGGCGTCGGCCGCCGCTCCGACCAGATCGAGGCTGATTCCGGCTTCGTTCGGCGTGCAAGGGCCGGGCGAGATCAGGAAGCCTTGCGCGCCGGAAGAAATCGCCTGCCCCGCGGACATGGCATCGTTGCGCACTACCTCTACCTCCGCGCCCAACTCCATCAGGTAGTGGACCAGGTTCCAGGTGAAGCTGTCGTAGTTGTCGATAACGAGGATCATGTTCTGGTGTCCGATATGCCCGACTGGTTCAGCGCCGAAATGAAACGAGAGAGCATAGCTGGTTCAACCGCCTTCTTCACGACAATGATATAAATGCCCTGGGCGAAGCACAGCAGGATATACCGCTCGTTCTCGATTCTCTGGCGGAAACGGTCCCATCTATACGTCGTGGTGGCATCCCGGTTGGAGGTTTGCAGCCCTTCCGGGTCAAACAGAAAGGTCGTATCGCGGCCTGCGACACCAAGTTGGTCGTACATTCTGCCCAATCTGATGCGCGAACCAACGATGGTGATGACCACAAGAATCGGCGCGAGGAGAGCACTATATCCGGCGGCGGTCGCAATCTGTTCGCCCAGCGCTGCGGCTCGTAACCCGGTGTCAAATGCATCGATTCCGACGATCAGGGCTGCGTAAGCTACAGTTGCCAGAAGGTAGGCAAGGACCAGCTTCTTCCATAGCCAGACGTGCCGCAAATATAGGTAGTAGGCGGATACAAAGTCCTGTTTGCTAAGACCGAAAGTGAACTGACCGCTCACTGCCCAAACCCCACTTCGCTCGCCACCCTTACCGCTTCGCGCGCAGCAGCGATCAAGGCTCCAGCCTTGGCCTCGCATTCGCGCTGTTCGTAGGCAGGGTCGCTGTCTGCGACGATGCCCGCCCCAGCCTGGACGTGAAGGACGCCGTCTTTGACCACGCCGGTCCTGAGGACGATACAGCTATCGAGATTTCCATCGGGCGAGAAATAGCCGACGCCGCCAGCATAGGCTCCCCGCGTTTCGGGCTCCAGTTCGGCGATGATCTCGCAAGCGCGGACCTTGGGCGCGCCGCTGACCGTGCCTGCCGGGAAGCCCGCGAAAACGGCGTCGAGCGCGTCATGGTGGGCGGTGTCAAGCTGGCCGACGACATTGCTGACGATGTGCATGACGTGGCTGTAGCGCTCGATGGTGTAGCTTTCGGTGACCTGCACTGTGCCCGCGCTCGCCACCCGGCCGACATCGTTGCGGCCAAGATCGAGCAGCATCAGGTGCTCGGCGCGTTCCTTGGGATCGGCGAGCAGGCTGGCCTCGTTGGCGCGGTCCTGTTCGGGCGTGGCCCCGCGCGGCCGGGTTCCGGCGATCGGGCGGATCGTCACCTCGCCATCGCGGACGCGGACGAGGATTTCCGGGCTCGATCCCGTCAGGGCGAAGCCGGGCAGGTCAAGGAAGTAGAGGAACGGCGAGGGGTTAACCCGGCGCAGCGCGCGGTACAGCGCCAGCGGCGGCAGGGTGAAGGGGCAGGTAAAGCGCTGGGCGAGAACGACCTGGAAGATGTCGCCCGCCTCGATGTAGTCCTTGGCGCGGCGGACCATCGCGGCGTAGGCGCCGTCGGGCAGGGTAGGGGTGAGCGTCGGTTCCGCCAGGGTCGCGTCGAGGCGCTCACTCGCAACCGGATCGTGCAGGCGGCGCAGCGTTGCGTCGATCCGCTCCTCGGCCTCGCCAAGCATCGCTTCGACGGCACGGTCGGAAGGCCAGAGCGGCGCGATGCAATACAGCTCGTCGCTCAGCCGGTCGAACACCAGTATCAGCGTCGGGCGGACGAACAGCATGTCGGGCAGGTCGAGCGAGCTGGCTTGTGGACGAGGAAGCTTCTCGACCAGGCCATAGGTTTCGTACCCGAAGTAGCCGACCAGACAGGCGAGCACCGGGGGCAGGGTATCGGGCACGTCGATGCGGCATGCTGCGACCAGCGTGCGCAATTCGCTCAAACTGTCGCCCGGCAGGGGAGCAAATGCCGTGCGGTCATGCTTCCACTTGCGGTTGACTTCGCAGGCAGGGCCGGTCGCCCGGAATACCAGATCGGGATCGAGTCCAAGCAGGCTGTATCGCCCGCGCACTTCGCCGCCCTGAACCGATTCGAGCAGGAAATCGCCGCGCCCTTCTTCGATCAGCTTGATCGCCGCGCCAACCGGCGTTTCGGTGTCGGCGATCAACCGCCGCCAGATGACCGCAGCGTTGCCCTGCGCCAGGGCAGCACGCGCGGCATCGCGGTTTTCGATCGTTGCTCCGCTCACCTATCCGTTCCGTCTCAATTGCCCGAACCGGACGTGCCCACAAGCCGGTTGCGCACCGCTGCGACGGCCGCCTCGTTGCGCTTCACGCCAACCTCATTGCGCATCGCGGCGCGCAGTTGTTCGGAATATTCCGACGACTGCAACTGGTCGATCGACTTGGCGAATTGACTGAGCCGCGGATCGTTGGCCTGTACCTGACCGGGGACCACATCCTTGAGCTGGACGACATACCATCCGCGTGCGTGCGGCGCGCCCATCAGCTTGACCTTGCCCTTGGCCATCTGGAACAGCATGGTGATCGGCGGGGGAACCTGGTTCCCCATCGCTTGAAGCTGCTGGCGCGGCATGTCGACGGGCTGGACGGGCGGGAGCGAAAGCCCCAGCGCGTGCATTGCAGCGGTAAGGTCGCCGCCCTTGCGCACCGAATCCTCGACCTTCTGCGCGGCGGCCTTGGCCGCGACGGAGCCCTTGGATAGCTGGATGTCGGTAGCGACGACCTGCTTGATGTCCGCCAATGGAGGCGGAGCGGCAGTGGCCAGCGTGCCAACGTCGAACACCACGAAGGTCTTGCCCGGCTCAACCTCGGCGAGTTGGGGCTGCTTTTCGCGTTCCATGGCGAAGGCCGCCGAAACCACACGGGCCAGTTGCGGCGGGGCCTTCCCACCGGCCTGGCCATAAACACTGCCATCGGCCAGCAGTGGCGGCGTTTCGGCGATCGTCACCCCCAGTTCCTTGGTGACATCGCTCAGCGCCGCGCCCTTGTCGAACTCGTCCTCGATCCGGGCGGAAAAGTCGGTCAGCGCGGCACGGCGCTTCGCCACGGAGAGTTGGGAAACGATTTCGCCGCGTGCCTGATCGAGCGTTTTTCCGGGCTTTGTCTCGACTGCGTCGACCCGCAGCAGAGTCCAGCCGAGCGGGGCCTTGAGCGGACCGACGAGTTTGCCCTTGCCCGCAGCGAACACGGCGTCAGCCGCGGCTTGCGAGGTCTGGCCCGACAACGCCTGCTTGGTGAGTGAACCCAGGCTGGCGGCAGCTAGCCCCTTGGACGCGGCGACGGCTTCGAGTGAGGCGCCTGCGCCCAACTCGGCCATGATAGCCTTGGCGGCGGGCTCCGTCGGCACGACAAGCTGTGTCACCTTGCGCGTTTCGCTGGCGGCGAACAGCGCCTTGTTCTTCGCATAGATCGCGGCAATCTCTGCATCGGTGGGCGCTGGCACGTTCTTGACCGCCGCATCGGTAAAGGTCGCGTACCGGATCACCCGGCGCTCAGGCAACATGTAGTCGGCCTTGTGCGCGCCGTACCAAGCGGCAATCTCCGCGTCGGTCGGCGCACTTTTCGGCGCGAACACGGCGGACGGCAGGAGCGCGATCGAGCCGACCCGCTTTTCGGTAATGACGCCGACGTAGCGGTTGATCGCTTCCTTGGGGGCAGCCAGGCCGATTTCTGCCGGCGAAAGCATTTCGCGCGCCATCATCGCCTCGGTGATCTGGCGGCGCAACTGGTCGTCGGTGACGTGCTTTTGCGCCAGGAAGCCGCGATAAGCGGTATCGCTGAACTTGCCATCGGCCCCCTGTGCGGCTGGGATCTTGGCGATCTCGCTGTCGACCAGACGGTTACCGACATAGACGCCATATTTCTCGCCAAACGAGCGCACCGCAGCCAGGTCGATCAGGTTGCCAAGCATCTGGTCGAGCCCGCCTTCGGCAACGAAGGTCTTGATGGTCAGCTTGGGATCTTGCTCGCGCAATTGCTCGACCGAATTCGATGCCGCGCGTTCGAGATCGGATGTGCTGATCCGCTCGCGTCCGACGCTCGCCACCCGATCGCCGCCAGCAATGCCGCCGAAAGAGCCGGAGCTGGCAACGTCACCCCCGGCAAAGGCCAGGGCGATCAACCCGACGAAGCCGAGCGTAACGGCAATGCCGAGCTTGGAGCCGAAGAAATTGCGGAAGAATTGCAGCATGAATCGATCGCCAACCCGTATCGTGCCCTGAAGCACCCTCGCGCGGCGCTTTACGCAGCAAACGCAGTTGCCGCAATGGCCGTGCGCAGGTTGTGCGCCGTTGGCGGAAAGGTCGGAAAAGGGAGAGTCAGATCGCCGCAAGGGCTTTGACAAGTTGGCCCCCCGTCGCCTAGCAGCGCGGGGGAATCGCCCTGGGGGGACCAAACGGGCGTCATCTGTCTTTCATCGAGAGTGAACAATGTCACACCGGCCCTTTATCGTCGGCAACTGGAAAATGAACGGCCTCCGCAGCCAGTTGGCCGAGGCGCGCGCCATCAATCGCGGCGCCGCGCGTCATATCGGAGTCCGCGTGGCGATCGCGCCGCCGTTCACCCTTATCGCCGCGATGGCAGAGGATGCCAACGCGATAGCGGTCGGCGGTCAGGACTGCCACATGGCGCAAAGCGGTGCCTTCACCGGCGACGTGTCGGCGGCGATGCTCAAGGATGTCGGGGCAACCTTCGTGATCGTCGGTCACAGCGAACGCCGCGCGCTGCATTGCGAGAGCGATGCGATAGTCAAGGCCAAGGCTGACGCGGCTCTTGCCGCCGGGCTCGACGTGATTGTCTGCGTCGGCGAAACAGAGGTCCAGCGCGACGCGGGACAGGCCGAAGCGGTGGTCTGCGCGCAGCTTGACGCGTCGCTGCCAACCGAAGCGGGCATGGCAGGCCATTTGACCGTGGCCTACGAGCCGGTTTGGGCGATTGGAACTGGCCGCGTTGCCTCGCCAGCCGACGTGGCAACCATGCATGCGGCCATTCGTGCGCGCCTCGACGTACATTTCGCCGACGAAGGCAAGCAGATACGTATTCTCTACGGTGGGTCGGTCAACGCAGGCAACGCGGTGGAACTGCTTGCGGTGGATGAGGTAGGAGGCGCCCTTGTCGGCGGCGCCAGTCTGACCGCGGAGAGCTTTCTGGCGATCGTCGCCGCCGCCGGGCCGCAGGACGATTGATCCGGCGAACCTTGCGCACAATGCCATGCGCGCCTAGATGCGCCCCAACACACCCGTTTTCGGAACAGCCATGTCATCACTTTTCCTCTTTCTGATGATCGTCCAGGCGATCGTTGCCGCCCTGTTGGTCTGGGTCATCCTGATGCAGAAGTCCGAAGGGGGCGGTCTGGGTGTGGGCGGCAGTCCCGCTGGTCTGATGTCAGCGCGCGGCGCGGCGGATTTCCTGACCCGCTCGACCACGGTGCTGGCAACGGCGTTCGTGATTCTCAGCATCACCCTCGCGGTGCTTGCTGTTCGCGCCGGATCGGGCCGGTCGATTGACGACACGCTCAAGCGCACCGCGCCGATCAGCGCTCCGGCGAGCACGCCCGCGGTCGATCCGCTGGCTGGCGCGGCGCAATCGGCGCCGACCGCGGCTCCCGCTGCGGCGCCTAGCCCGGCAGCTCCGAATCCGGCCGATCCCTTCGCGGCACCCGCCAAGAAGTAGCGTCCCTCCGACAAGGGCCGTTTCGCCGGTGCGGAACGGCATTGTACCGCAATCCGTTGTGGATTGCGGCGCATGCCCCTTGCTCAATACCCCTATCAAGGATTAAGGCGCGACTCCCATGGCGCGGTTCATTTTTATTACCGGCGGCGTGGTTTCCTCGCTTGGCAAAGGTCTCATGGCGGCAAGCCTTGCCGCGCTGCTGCAAGCGCGCGGCTACAAGGTTCGCATCCGCAAGTTCGACCCCTACCTCAATGTCGATCCGGGGACGATGAGTCCCTACCAGCACGGCGAAGTCTATGTGACCGATGACGGGGCAGAGACGGACCTCGACCTGGGGCATTACGAGCGCTTCACCGGCGTCTCCGCGCGCCAGGCGGACAACATCACTTCGGGCCGGATCTATCGCGATATCATCGCCAAGGAACGGCGCGGGGACTATCTCGGCGCAACGGTTCAGGTAATTCCCCACGTTACCGATGCGATCAAGGAATTCGCCAAGGCGGATACCGACGATCTCGATTTCGTGCTGTGCGAAATCGGCGGAACGGTGGGCGATATTGAGGGTTTGCCGTTCATCGAGGCGCTGCGCCAGTTGCGCAACGAACTGGGGCGCGAACGCACCTGCTCGGTTCACGTAACCCTGGTCCCCTACGTTTCGGCGGCGGGGGAACTCAAGACCAAACCTACCCAGCACTCCGTGCGCGAATTGACCAGCCTCGGGATTCAGCCGGACATCCTGCTGTGCCGCTGCGAACATCCGCTGCCCGAGAACGAGCGCGGGAAAATTGCGCTGTTCTGTAACGTCCGCAAGGAAGCTGTGATCCAGGCGCTCGATGCCAGCAGCATCTACGCGGTGCCCCTACAGTATCATGCCGAGGGACTCGACAACGAGGTGCTGCATCACTTTGGCCTGACGGCCCCGCAGCCTGACCTGTCGCGCTGGGAAGACATCGTCGACCGCTATCAGAACCCCGAGGGCGAAGTGACGATCGGCGTGGTCGGCAAGTATGTGGGTCTGCCCGATGCCTACAAGAGCCTCAACGAAGCGCTTGTCCACGGCGGCATGGCCAACCGGGTCAAGGTCAACATCAAATGGATCGACGCCGAGCTGTTTGAAGAGGGGGACGATGAAATCGTCAACCGCCTGGAACCGATGCACGGAATCCTGGTGCCGGGAGGCTTCGGGGTGCGCGGCACTGAAGGCAAGATCGCCAGTGTCCGCTTCGCCCGTGAGCGCAACGTGCCGTTCCTTGGCATCTGCCTCGGCATGCAGATGGCCTGCATCGAGGGCGCGCGCAACACGGCCGGGATCGCGGGGGCAAGCTCCACCGAATTCGGGCCGACGGACGAGCCGGTGGTCGGCATCATCACCGAATGGATGACCGCGGAAGGGCTCGAGACCCGCGCCGAGGGCGGCGATCTGGGCGGGACCATGCGCCTGGGCGCCTATCCGGCCAAGCTGGCGGGCAACAGCCACGTCGCCGCGATCTACGGGACGACCGAGATCAGCGAGCGCCACCGCCACCGCTACGAGGTCAACTGCGGCTATCGCGAGGC